>DVGK01000136.1 GCA_018712785.1 Candidatus Choladousia intestinavium
CGGCTGTGAATAGTAACTTTCTATCATAAAATTTACGCGGAATTTTGTTGACTTTTTTTCGGTTGTATGGTATAAATATATGGCAGTTAACGCAAAGGGGTTTGGTCAAGTGGTATGACAGGAGTCTCCAAAACTCTTAGTGGGAGTTCGATTCTCTCAACCCCTGTAAAAAGCTGGAATTTCTGGTATGAAATTCCAGCTTTTCTTTTGCCCTGCTGCTTTCTTGCTTTTTCATTTTCTATTTTTCTGTATGCAGTATTTTCGCTTTTTTATTCTTTCCCTGTGTTATCTTCCGCACAGCATCTGCACGGCCTCCCGCACCGTCCTGACGCCTGCCATCCGGACTCCCTGCACTCTTTCAGCCTGTTTTCTGCAGGATTCAGGAAGAATCACCGTCTCAAATCCCAGCTTGGCCGCCTCCTGCACACGCTGGGCCGCCATGCTGACAGACCTGACCTCTCCGCTGAGTCCCACCTCTCCGAAGGCAATCACCTTATCGTCCACAGGCACATCACGGAGGCTGGATGCCACTGCCAGCACGATTCCCAGATCCAGAGCCGGCTCATTCATCCGGATGCCCCCCGCGATGTTTACGTATACGTCAGCGGCAGAAAGCCTCAGACCGGCACGCTTCTCCAACACTGCCAGAAGGAGATTCACCCGGTTTATGTCGGTTCCCGCCGCGGTTCTTCTGGGGAAAGCCAGACTGCTCTGGCACACCAGAGCCTGCACCTCCAGAAGCACCGGGCGCGTTCCCTCCATGGTACACGCCACAACAGACCCGGAAGCTCCCTGAGGCTTCCCTTCCAGCATATATTCCGAAGGGTTCTTTACTTCCCGCAGCCCCTCCTGGCACATTTCAAACACGCCAATCTCATTGGTAGAGCCAAAACGGTTCTTCACTCCCCGCAGCACCCTGTAAGAAGCATGGCGGTCTCCTTCAAAATACAGCACCGTATCTACCATGTGTTCCAAAACTCTCGGTCCGGCCACCACGCCTTCCTTTGTCACATGCCCCACAATGAAGATGGAAATCCCGCTTCCCTTGGCGATCTGCATAAGAATATTGGTAGACTCCCGCACCTGGGATACGCTGCCGGGAGCAGAAGCCACCCCCTCATTGTACATAGTCTGGATGGAATCAATAATCACAACTCTGGGATTCGTCCGGAGAATGGCTTCCCGGATCGCTCCTAAATCTGTTTCACACAGAAGAAGCAGGGAATCTGTAAATTCTCCCATCCGGTCAGCTCTAAGCTTAATCTGCTGAAGAGATTCCTCCCCCGAAATATAGAGAACCTTCTCTCCAGCTAAAGCCAGGTTTCTGCACACCTGCAGAAGAAGAGTTGACTTCCCGATTCCGGGATCCCCGCCTACCAAAACCAGGGAACCCTGCATGATTCCTCCCCCCAGTACCCGGTTCAGCTCCTCCAGCCCGGTGTCCAGACGGACAGAAGGATCCAGAGAAATCTCCCGCAGATACTGGGGGTGCGGCGCCTCCTTTCTTGAAAGCGCCGCACCTGTAGCTTTTCTTCCCGGAGCCGCTGCCGCCGGCTCCTCCGCAAATGTATTCCACTCCCGGCAGGCAGGGCACTGCCCCATCCATTTGGGAGACTCAAATCCGCAGTTCTGACAGAAAAATAGCGTCTTTGCCTTTGCCATTTACAGCTTCACAACCTTTACAGGCACCTGGTCCGCCGCGCCTACCTCCACGCTTAGAACCAGCTTACCGCCCATCTTTGTAGTCATCGTGCCCACATTCTTATCATGGATGTAGATCTTATACTCCGCATCCTCTTCAAGGCCAAGGATGATCTGGGCGTCCTTATCTCCTTCTACCTCAAAGGACACGCCGTTTTCTGTAGCGTGAAAATTTCTGACCGCTGTGCCGGGAACGGATTCATAGACAAACATTCCGTTTTTTTCCAGTTTCGTAATGTCCGCATACGTCTTTACCTTGTAAAGATCTCCGCCAAACTCAAAATCAGAGCGTTTTGACTTCTCCGAAAGTTCATAATTTCCGAAGCTTAATGTGCCGTTCTCTTCTGCGCGTATCAGCTCTTTAACTCCTGACATTTTCATGCCCCTCCTGCTTTGTTTTTCATCGTTTACTCTTACGTCTCCAGCCCGGAGCTTCCTCCGGATGCTTAGAGGTATCTTACCATAAAAGGCAGTGAAATTCCACCCCTTTGCAATGGAATCTTCCGGCGCTTCTTCTTACTCCGGCTTATCTATGGAAAATTCCAGCTTTCCCTTTTTCATCGAAGCGAGGATTGTGTCTCCGGCCTTCGCCGCGCCGGACAGAAGCTCCTCTGCCAACGGATCCTCCAGCTTCGTCTGAACGGCCCGCCGCAGCGGCCTGGCCCCGTATTTTTCATCAAAACCTGCCTCTGCAATATAGGCCTTCACAGCAGGATTCACCTTCAGGCGAATCCCCGTCTGCTCCAGGCACCGGTTCTGAAGCTCCTGGATAATCAGTCCGGCGATGCTGCGTATCTCCTCCCTGGTCAGGGAATGGAATACAATGGTTTCATCAATCCGGTTTAGGAACTCCGGCTTAAAGATCCGCCGCACCTCCTCCATCACGCTTCCCTTCATGGTTTCATAGTCCTTCTTCACGTCTCCGGAGGCCCCGAAGCCCAGATGCTTGGGCGCCATAATAGACTGGGCGCCGGCATTGGAGGTCATAATCAGCACGGTGTTCTTAAAATCAATCTTTCTTCCCTGCCCATCGGTGATATGTCCCTCATCCAGCACCTGAAGAAGAATATTGAATACATCCGGATGAGCCTTTTCAATCTCATCAAAAAGCACCACCGAATAGGGATGGCGGCGCACCTTTTCTGAAAGCTGCCCTCCCTCCTCATATCCTACGTACCCGGGCGGAGATCCTACCAGCTTCGATACGCTGTGCCGCTCCATATATTCTGACATATCTACCCGAATGATGGCCTGCTCACTGCCAAAGACAACATCTGCCAAAGCTTTGGCCAGCTCCGTCTTTCCCACTCCGGTTGGCCCCAGGAAGAGGAAGGAGCCCATGGGTCTGGCCGGATTCTTCAGACCGGACCTCCCCCGCCGTATAGCCCTGGCCACAGCCTGAACTGCCTCTTCCTGCCCGATCACCCGCTGATGCAGCAGGCGGTCCAGCTTAAGAAGTCTCCGGCTCTCTGAACCTGCCAGCTTCTGTACCGGTATCTTCGTCCACACAGACACCACGTCCGCGATGTCGTCTCCGGAAACCTCCTCAGCCAGAGTATTCTGCCTGTTCTGGAGCTTTTCCTTCTGCCGCTTCAGCTTTTCTTCCGCTTCTTCTTTTTCCTGGTTGTACTCTCTGGCCGCCTCAAAGTCTCCCTGCTTCACAGCCTCTTCTCTCTTTTCAAGAAGCTCTTCGTATTCCGCCTCCAGCTTCCGCATCTCCTGGGGCATCTTGAAATAGCCCAGCTGACGCTTGGAAGCGGCTTCATCCATCAGATCAATCGCCTTATCCGGGAGAAAACGGTCGTTAATATACCTGGCGGAAAGCTTTACCGCCGCATCCAGGGCCTCATCCGAGATCCTTACCCTATGATGAGCCTCGTAGGCAGGCCGAAGCCCCTTAAGAATGGTCAGCGTCTCCTCCTGGGTAGGCTCTTCCACGTAAACCGGCTGAAATCTCCGTTCCAGAGCCGGATCTTTTTCGATATACTTCCTGTATTCTCCTATGGTAGTGGCGCCGATCAGCTGGATCTCCCCCCTGGAGAGGGAGGGCTTCAGGATATTGGAGGCATCCATGGCACCCTCCGCTCCCCCGGCACCGATAATGGTGTGTATCTCATCCACGAAAAGAAGCACCTCCCGGCTGTCGGCCACCTCACGGATGATTCTCTTGATCCGCTCTTCAAATTCGCCTCTGTATTTAGATCCGGCCACCATTCCCGCCATATCAAGAGTCACTACCCGTTTTCCCTGCATGGGCTCCGGAACAAGCCCGCTTACAATCCGCTGGGCAAGTCCTTCTACAATCGCCGTTTTTCCCACGCCGGGTTCTCCGATAAGGCAGGGATTGTTCTTCGTGCGGCGGCTGAGAATCTGAATCATCCGGCTGATCTCCTGCTCTCTTCCCACCGTCACATCCAGCTTGTGATTTCTGGCCTGCTCCGTAAGATCCGTACTGTACTGATCCAGCACCGGCGTGCTGCTCTCGCCGCCGTTCTTTACATCCCGCAGAAGCTCCTTCATCCGCTCCTCGGAAATCCCCAGTACCTCCAGCACCTCCACATAGAGCTTCTGCAGGTTGATTCCCATGGTATACAGAAGTCTGGCTGCCGCGCACTCCACATCCTTCAGAATCGCCAGCAGAATATGCTCCGTCCCTGCCAGGGCGTCCCCTACCAGATGCGCTTCTTCGATACTGCCCTCCAGAATAGTTACCGCACGGGGCGTCCACTCTCCCTTTTCTTTTACAGCCGTCCCTGAATCCGGAGCAATGAGCTGGTCGATCAAAGCCAGAAGCTTCTCCTCGTCCACCTTATTCTCCCGCAGAATCACTCCCCCGGTTCCCTCCGGCTCCCGAAGCAGGCCGATCAGCAAATGCTCTGAGCCGGCATAGCTGTGTCCACATTCCTTTGCTGCCTCCTGTGCCAGTTTCTGCACCACAAGAGCATTCTGTGTATATTTACTCTGCATTAAAAATCCTCCTGACTACAATACTCATCATAGATCTCATCCACAAGCCTGTGAATCTCATCCCGGGTAATATGCTTGCAGATCCCCTTGGCAAGAAGTACCTGAAGTCTCCCCCTCAGCTCTTCCAGGGCCTGGCTTTTGTTAGCGTCCAGAGCCACCACAGCGCCCCTGCGCCGGTCAATGGTCAGAAAGCCTTCCTGCCGCAGCAGACCGTACGCCTTATTTACCGTATGCATATTAATTCCGATATCCTCCGCAAGCTGGCGCACCGAAGGCAGAGGATCTCCCTCCCGCAGCACGGATGCGGCAATTCCCAGGACAATCTGGTTCCGCAGCTGCATATAGATAGCCTCCTCACTTTGAAAATCTATCTCAATCAGCATAGTGCCTCTCCTCCTTTGTGATAGGGATAGTATAACAGTCTCTTGTTTCTTGTCAACCCCGTTTTGTTCTCAAAGCCGCGAACTGTGCCATAACAGCAACGCCGAAGGCACGCGTCTGCACCTTCGGCATTCTGTTTTAAAGATCGATCATGTTAATCTCTACGTCTTTTTCTTTTGTATCCTTTGGCGGCTCATACTTGGCCGCCGGTTCCGGGTCCTGATACTCGGGCATCTTTTTCGTTCTCTTTCTGGCTCTGGAAGGCTTTGGAACTTCGGAGGGATCGTCTCTGACCGGCTCCGGCTCCTCTTCCGGCTCTTCCAAGGGCTGGTTTTCTTCCGGCATCTGCCAGTCCTCTTCCTCCGGATAATAAGAAGCATCTCCCTCATCCTCCGGATACGGCTCTGCCTCCGGCTCACCTTTTCTGCGCTTCTTCTTTTTCTTTTCCTTTCTGGGCTTTTTCTCCCTGTCCGCTGTCTCCCCCGGCTCATATCCGTATTCCCGATAGGACTCCAGCTCCGCCTTTAAATCCTTTTTCTTCAAAAGCAGATTCACCACAACGAAGAGAAGGATGACGCAGAAGGCAATCATTCCGTAAAGAATCCGCATGAGAAGTTCTACTCTGTCCCGGTAGCTGCTGGTCTCCTCCCGAAGGGTTGAAATGGTGTTCTCTGTAGCTGTGAGAGATTCCCGGTCCACCCGGACGTACCGTGGATCCTCTGTCTCGGTTTCCGTCTCCGTCTCCGTTTCTGTCTCTGTCTGAACCTGTGTCTCACTCTGCTGCTCCTGCGCCGTTCCCGCGCTTTCGTCGGAAGTCACATAGAGATAATATGTACACTGGGAACCGTTTGCCGCCTCCACCGTGATGGAGACTGTCCCCTCTCCGTTTTCCAGGGTTGTCCCTGAAATATCCGTAATGGTGGCTGTGGAATTGGATGTCACCGGATCCAGCGTAAGCTCTGTAGTCCCCGCCGGAACCGTAACATTGTACTCAATGGTACTGTAATAAAATTCCGGAGATACGGTCGCTCCTTCTGTGGTAATCCCAAGAGAAGACAGAGAATTGTCTCCGGAGGCTTCCTCGGCCAGCGCCACAGCGCCGCACAGCCAAACCAGCATTCCCAGAATGATTGCCGTTATATACCGCATACATTTTGTTCTTTTCATTATCTATACTCTCCTTTTCAGAGGGCAGCTCCGTACCCGGACCGCCTTTGGGGCCGCCGTTTTCATTCCTTACAGCGGCGTCTTTCGCTTCGTTACGCTTCGTCAATGGCTTTTCCGATATCGTTCCTGTAGTACTTGTTTTCAAAGGAAACCCAGGAAACAGCCTCATAGGCGTTCTTTCTGGCGCTCTTTAAGTCCTCCCCCGTAGCTGTAATTCCCAGCACCCGGCCTCCGTTTGTCACAATTCCCGCCTCCCCTTTGGCGGTACCGGCATGAAACGCATAATACCCTTCCTTATCCTTAAAGGAATCCAGGCCGGTTATGGGGTAGCCTTTCTCATAGCTTACAGGATAGCCACTGGAAGCCAGCACAACACAGACTGCCGCGTTATCCTCAAACTCCAGTTCTATTTGATCCAGCGTCCCGTCAATGCAGGCTTCAAATACCTTCACAATATCTGTCTTCATCCTTGGAAGCACCACCTGGGCCTCCGGGTCGCCGAACCTCGCGTTGTATTCCAGTACCTTCGGTCCCTCAGGCGTCAGCATCAGCCCGAAAAAAATCACGCCCTTAAAAGGACGCCCTTCCGCCGCCATGGCGTCCACCGTAGGCTGGTAAATATGCTTCTGGCAGAATTCATCAATCTCTTTTGTATAGAAGGGACTTGGGGAGAAGGTTCCCATTCCCCCTGTGTTCAGACCTGTATCTCCGTCCCCGGCTCTCTTGTGATCCTGGGCTGAAGTCATGGTGCGGATGGTCTTTCCGTCCACAAAGGACAGCACAGAAACTTCCCGTCCGGTCATGAATTCTTCCACCACCATCTTGCGCCCCGCGTCTCCGAATTTCCGGTCCTGCATAATGGTGCGGACTCCTTCCGCAGCCTCCTGATGGTTGGCGCAGATCAGAACGCCCTTTCCCAGCGCAAGCCCGTCCGCCTTCAGCACAATCGGGTACTTGGCCGTCTCCAGATAGGCCAGGGCTTCCTCGGGATCCGTAAAGGTCTCATAGGCCGCCGTGGGAATCCCGTACTTTTTCATAAGATCCTTGGAAAATCCCTTAGACCCCTCAAGAATAGCCGCGTTTTTTCTAGGGCCGAACACCCGCAGCCCTCTGGCTTCAAAGACGTCTACCACGCCTCCTACCAGAGGATCATCCATTCCGATCACCGTCAGATCCACGCCCTTTTCCTGGGCAAAATCTGCCAGTCCTTCAAAATCCATGGCCTTTATGTCCACGCACTCCGCGTATTCTTCTATACCGGCATTGCCCGGAGCGCAGTAAATTTTATCCACCAGGGGACTCCCTGCCACCTTCCAGGCTATGGCATGCTCCCTGCCGCCGCTTCCTACAATCAGTACTTTCATTTTTTCTCCTCCTAAACCGAACCTTTACAGAATCAAAGCTTTCCCATCCCTTACTTCCACTCTTCCATTTGCGATCAGGTCAATGGCTTTCGGCAGGATCACCCATTCCGCTTCCTCCATCACCCGAAGCTGAAGTTCTCTGGGCGTATCTCCCTGCTTTACTTCCACTGCCTTCTGAAGAAGGATGGGACCGGTATCGGTTCCCCCGTCCACGAAATGTACAGTGGCTCCAGTCACCTTCACCCCCCGCTTCAGGGCCTCTTCATGCACCTTCAGTCCATAGTAACCGGTTCCGCAGAACGAAGGAATCAGCGCCGGATGAATATTGATGATCCGATTCGGGTATGCTTTCACAATGCTCTCATCGATGACCACCAGGCATCCGGCCAGAACTACAAGCTCCGCCCCGGATTCCCGCAGTGCCTTTAGAAGCGCCCTGTCAAATTTCTCCGGTTCCGGATAGTCTTTTCTGGTAATGCACACAGAGGGAATTCCCGCCTGTCTGGCCCGCTCCAGAGCATAGGCTTTTTTGTTGTTGCTGATCACCGCAACCACTTCTGCATTCGTAATCACGCCGTCCCGGATTCCATCCAGGATCGCCTGAAGGTTCGTACCGCCTCCGGATACCATCACCGCTGTTTTCAGCATAATACAACTCCCTTTTCTCCTGACCGGATCTCTCCGATGGTATATACCTGTTCTCCGGCCGCTTTTGCTGCCTTTGCCGCCTTTTCGGCATCCTGGGGCGATACGGCAATCACCATGCCGATTCCCATATTATAGGTATTGTACATCATCTTTTCATCAATCCCGCCTTTTTCAGCCAGCATCCCGAAAATAGGCGGCACCGGATAACTGTCTTTTCGGATGACCGCCTGGACGCCGTCCTTCAGCATACGGGGAACATTTTCATAAAAGCCGCCCCCTGTAATGTGGCTGCAGGCCTTTATTTTCACGCCGCTCTCTTTGATCGTTCTAAGAGCCTTAACATAAATTTTCGTAGGTGCCAGCAGCGTTTCACCCAGAGTTCCCCCCAGCTCCTCATAGTAAGTCTCCAGCGCCTCACGCTCCATGGGGAAGACCTTTCTCACCAGAGAGAAGCCGTTGCTGTGAACGCCCGAGGAAGCAAGGCCCAGAAGCACGTCGCCCTCCTGAAGCTCCTTCCCGGTAATAAGATCCTTCTCATCTACCACGCCTACCGCGAATCCGGCCAGGTCGTACTCATCTTCCGGATAAAATCCCGGCATCTCCGCTGTCTCGCCGCCGATCAGAGCCGCGCCGGCCTGTGTACAGCCGTCTGCCACGCCCTTTACAATCTGCGCGATCTTTTCAGGATAATTCTTCCCGCAGGCAATATAATCCAGGAAAAAGAGCGGTTCTCCTCCCGCGCAGGCTATGTCGTTCACACACATGGCCACACAGTCAATTCCCACCGTGTCATGCCGGTCTAAAAGGAACGCCAGCTTCAGCTTCGTCCCCACTCCATCTGTCCCGGACACCAGAGTCGGCTTCTCCATGCCTTTAAAGGCTTCCATGGAAAAAGCCCCTGAGAATCCGCCGATATTGGTGAGAACCTCCGGTCTCATGGTTTTCTGAATATGTTTTTTCATCAGCTCTACAGACTTATAGCCTGCCTCAATATCTACACCTGCGTTCTTGTAATCCATCTCTCTCCTCCTGCAAAAGGCTGTCTCTTCCAGCTCTCTGTCTGTTCTCTACCTGCTGTATTCCTTATATCCTACTTTCTGAAGTCTTGCGTCTTTTTTCTGAACCTGCTCCTTTAATTCTGCTGCGTAATCCTTCACCTTTGCCAGCAGCTCGGGATCTGACACTGCCAGGATCTTGGCCGCCAGAATCCCCGCGTTGGCCCCTCCGTTAATGGCCACTGTAGCCACCGGAATCCCAGAAGGCATCTGCACAATGGAGTACAGGGAATCCTGCCCGCCCAAAGAGGTAGTGTGCATAGGAATCCCAATCACCGGCATGGGGAAAATCGCCGCGCACATCCCCGGAAGGTGAGCCGCCATCCCGGCTCCGGCAATAATCACTTTAAAGCCTTTTTCCTCCGCAGTCTTCGCATATTCAAAAAACACCTCCGGCTCCCTGTGAGCCGAAATAATCGTCATCTCATATTCAATTCCAAATTTTTCCAGCATGTCCGCAGCCTTGGCCATTACGGGCATGTCCGAATCGCTTCCCATCACAATTCCTACTTTTGCCATGCTTTTACTCCTTTTTTGTTATTAATTTTTAATTCTACTAAGAGATTCCTCCATTGTCAATGGCTCATTTAACTCCTCTGTCCCTGGCAGAACAAACCGGCCGTCTTCAATCAGAGATAGCTCTTCTCCATTCTTCGCAGCCACCCGGATAAAGTCCAACTCCTCATAAGGGATGGTAATATCCGTATGGCAGTTAAAGTACGCTTTGGAAAAATCCTCTCTGCGAAGAAGGGAAATCTCATTGCCCCTGGCAATGATTTCCTTGCCGTTTTCTATATTGAAGACGGGCACATCCTCCTGCCAGGAAAAGCACGTATCTCCCAGAGCAAAGTGGGGCCCCATCTTCTCCGCGATCAGAATCGGAAGCTTAGCCGCGATTCCGTATTTCCGCGCCATGGCGTAAGCCGCAGTATTGGTTCCCACAGCAAACTCGCCAAGGGGCAGCGTATCATGCTGAAACAAAAGATTTTCCCGTATATATTCCAGATTTGCCTCCCTGCTTTCAAAGTTTCCGCAGGAATACTCCGTTACCATTCCGTCCTTCAGATGAATCTCCAGGTCTTTGTACAAAAGTCCGGACAGATACACCTGGGTCACATGGAGAATGCCTTCCGTTCCGGAAAGCTTCGGGGAAGTGAACACCTCCCCTACGGGAATATTTACATCCGCCACACAGTTTTCAAAGAGCGTCTGTCTGGAGGGAGCGGTAAGCTCTGCCAGCGCGATCTTAAGATCCGTCCTGTTTTCACCCTTTCCTTTTACATGGACGTATTTTCCTTTGTCCAGAGCGTCAATCAGATACTGCTGGATTTTCCTGTAGTGCGCGGAATCCAGCGTGTTGATTTTGACTGTCTCCCGGAAAATCTCCGGAAAGTTTTCCCCGATCTCCGGAATCGGAAAGGCGATAATCGTAAAGCTTCTCTCATCCCCCGGAATATAATGATTCGTAAGCTTCCCGGTCTCCTGGTTCAGCTCCACCAGAATCTGCTGCTGCTTTTGGGAAAGCTTGTACGCTGTATCCTTTGGCGCAGGCACAAACTGCTCTTCTCCGAAGACCTCAATCACTGCGGGGCCGCCGTGAACTTTGGCCAGATCCTTATACTGTTCGTAAGCTTTACGCGTCACTCCCAGCTTCCTCTCCATAAATTTCCGATCCAGGAAGAGGGCCTGGTCAGCTCTGTGATCATACTCAAACTGCTTGTTTGGAACTGCTCCCGTGTATCCGACCCTGGCGCTCTGGCGTTTATTCAGCACACAGGCCGCCGCCCGGTAGATCACCGGCTCAAGTCCCATAGCCCTGAAATTCTTCACGGCCTGGCGGACCATCCGCTCGAATCCCAGATTATACCGGATGTTTACCGTCCGCTTCAGAGAAATATCCTTCCCATCCACCGCGAATCCTACCCGGTAGCCCTCCGTATACGTCCTGGCTATAGCCACCACTTCCTCTTCCGAAAGTCCGTTGAGGAAGCGGGCCGTCTCCAGCTCATTCTCGGATACATACTCTCCATACCGGTACAGATACCTGAGATCCTCAAGATCCGATTCCATCACAATCTTCAGCGCAAAATCCAGAGAGGGATCCACCGACTCCCGGATCCGCCTGGTCACAAAAAGCTCACTGTAATCGCTGGCAAACCAGTACAGAATATCCCGGATCTCTCTGGGCTTAGGAAGCTCTTCCTGTTCAAAGCTGTTGTAAACCTCAATAAACAACTCAAGATGTACCAGGGTCTCTTCCAGACAGCCTTCAAAAATATAGACGATCAGGGACCGCAGCTCTGTATAAAGAAATCCAAGGGACTTCCCGTATTCTTCCCCCAGGATTTCCTCCGCGTAATCCGGATTGCCAAAGGAGCAATCATACTGCCCGGGCAGGATGTCCTCATAAAGGGCGCGGTTTTGTTCCTGCCACTGCTCCAGGGTATACCCTTTCGTCTCTCCCGTTTCCAGCGCTTCCTTTAATTCGATCATCTGTACCAGAAAACCCGCGGTTCTTCTGAAAAAATCGCAAAAGGGGGCAGGAACTGTCTCTTCCCCGCAGATCTCCTGGATCCGCCGGGAGGCGAGACAGTACCGCTCCCTTAAAACTTCGTCTAATCCTGTCTTTTTATCCATTCCTGAACCTTCTTTCCCCGCAGTCTTTTTCCCGAAATCTCCGCCGCGCTAAGCAGACGCCAGACCGATACACACAATAAAAAACCAGGCCGCTATATCCACCGCGCTTAAAATCGTTCCGAATCTTGCCAGAAAATAAGACTTGCACTCATCCTTGAAGCTGGCAAACCCATAAGCCAGGCCGCAGATCGCCGAGGCGATTCCCAGAAAGCCCACAGCCCCGATCCAGGCGCCCACCTGCCCTTTCAAAAGGAAAGAGACCAGCAGCAGAAGCAGCAGCACAATCACAGAGCAAAGAGAAAGGCCCATAGCCATTACGCTGTTTCCTGAATATTTTTTTTCTACAAATGAATATACCTGTTTTTTTGCCATTTCACGGCTCCTTTTCCCGGGTATTCTGCAAAGGGCCAAAATCACAGGAGCTCCCAAGGGACTCCTGCCAGGCGCCTTCCTGTATCCTGCTGGACAGCCTTTTGCCGCCTGCAGGTCACCAGTCTCTCCTGAAAATCCTTACTCCCTGTATCACAGTGCAGAACAGGAAGTAGCCAAGCAGTCCGCCCAGTGTATTTAAAATCATATCGTCTACATCAAAGCTTCCCACCCTGAAAATCAGCTGGGAAATTTCCACCACTGCGCTGATCTCAAAGCTGAGAATCCCCACTTTCCATCCCCGCCTTACACTGCGTGCAAAGACGGGCAGCAGCATTCCAAAAGGCATAAATCCGATTACATTCCCTGCCAGGTTTAAAATCACATACTCCGCTCCCAGAATGTCCCAGTAGCGAATGCACCGCAGGATCTCCTGGAAGGGCCGAAGATTGTAACTGCCGTACAATTCCCCGCCTCCTCTTCCGAAACCTTCCGCAAAAAACAGAAAATAAATCAGTCCCACAACGTATATGCCGAATAAAACTCCGCCGGATATCTTTATTCCTCTTTTTACCGCCGCTTCCATCAAAACACGACTTTTCTTCTGCTCCGAAGCAGCTTCGCTCCGTTTACAACCAGCAGGATTCCCGCCGTTATGCCGGTAACGAGGGTTATAATCCCAATCGCAAGGCTCCCTGCCCCTGCATTTGTGATTGTTTTAAAGGTTTTCTCATCCATAGCAGCACCTCCGGTTTTCATTCACGTTACTTTCCGCGCCGGGCAGCCAAACCTCTGCCTTCCAACGCTTCCAGTCTGTTACCTATTTTACCCCATACTGCTCATAATAAGCATCAATGGCAGCTTTAATTGCGTCGTCAATCACCACGCGTCCTCTGTACTCTCTGCCGTACAGATACTCTACAACCTCCCGCATGGTAACGATGGCGTTAGCCTTAAATCCGTACAGCTCCTGAATCTCCTCCAGAGCGCTCTTCTGTCCTCCTTTGCCGACTTCCATACGATTCAGCGAAACCATCAGCCCCTGAATCTCCACGTCCGCCTGAGCCTTTATAATAGGAAAGGTTTCTTCTATAGACTTGCCGGAAGTGGTGACATCCTCGATAATCACAACCTTATCCCCGTCCTTCAGCTTGCTTCCCAGAAGGATCCCTGTATCTCCGTGGTCTTTAACCTCTTTCCGGTTCGAGCAGTACCGGATCTCCTTTCCATACAGTTCGCTGAACGCAATGGTGGTTGCCACAGAAAGAGGAATTCCCTTGTAAGCCGGACCAAACAGCACGTCAAAATCAAGTCCGTAATGGTCGTGAATCGCTTTGGCATAATACTGCCCCAGCCTCCGAAGCTGCGCTCCCGTCACATAAGCTCCCGCATTCATAAAGAAAGGGGACTTCCGACCGCTCTTCAGCGTAAACTCCCCAAACTTCAGTACGTCGCTGTCCACCATGAATTCAATAAATTCCTGCTTATACTGTTCCATATTCCTTAAAACCTCCATATTTATGAGCCTTTCAAGCCCTTATTCTTTTATCTCAGCCATTACATTCTTTTCAATTCTAACATATCTGATATGGATTTTCAATTCAGTAATTTAACCGGAAAACATACCTTCCGCCTGTCATTTTCAGACATGCTTACGGAAATTTTCAATATTACTCTTCTCTTCCTGTTTTATTCTTTTCTATGCCGTCTGTTCAACAAGTTCTGTATGGGCCTGATCCATAGCTTCCACAACAGAATCCAGCAGATCCAGTCTTTCATACGCGTCACTTAAAATAGTAAGAATGTATGAATTCATGCCTTTCATGACAATCCCGGCATCATTTTGTACCGTATAATAAGAATCCTCTCCCTCAAAATACCATCTGGCTTTTGAATAAACCATATATTCATCCCCTAATGTCTCATATATGCAGGACTCTTCTGTCCCATTATAGAATTCCATAATCGTATCTGCGCTCTCATCCCCGGACATAAGGTAGTCATATATATTCAGCCAAAGTCTTGTAAAATTCCTGCAGGAAATCGCGCCGAAGGAACCGTCAGAAAGTACAATATCAGGACTGCCAAGCTGGGCGGTCCAACTGTTAAATCCTTCTTTCCCAAAACGGTTGATCAGCACATAATAGTCAGAATTGCTGGACCAGGAAATCGCATTTTGAATCGATGAATAGAAATCCACCACAGCTTCCGGAAAGGTCTGAACCACCCAGGCCACATAAGCCGCTTTAATGGCGCTTGCGCTGTAGTAGCTCTCGTCTGCATGATAGCTGATGCCTCCTCTACTACCTTTTCAGTACTCTCAGCTTCAGAAACATTCTCTGTTCCTGCTTCCGTACTCT
>DVGK01000012.1 GCA_018712785.1 Candidatus Choladousia intestinavium
ACCACAATCCTCCGGCACCTGTACAGGTGTTATTTTTATACGATTTTTCATAAAAATATGTGAGGTGGTGTGTATGAAAAAATCTTCGGATGCACTCTCCTATGCTGCCTTGTATATCAGAGTGTCCACGGATAAGCAAGAGGAACTTTCTCCAGACGCACAGAAACGCCTGCTTTTGGATTTTGCCGACAAGCACAACATGCTTGTAATGCCTGAGTACATCTTCATTGAGAATGGCATTTCCGGCCGAAAAGCCGACAAGCGCCCGGAGTTCCAGCGCATGATCGCGCTGGCAAAATCGGAGGATCCTCCTTTTTCGGAAATCCTTGTTTGGAAATTCAGCCGATTTGCCAGAAACCAGGAAGAATCCATCGTTTACAAGTCCATGCTCAAAAAGCAGTGCGGCGTCAACGTAACCAGCATCACGGAACCGCTGATCGAAGGCCCATTTGGCAGCCTGATCGAGCGGATCATCGAATGGATGGACGAATACTACTCCATCAACCTTTCTGGTGAGGTTATTCGCGGAATGACAGAAAAAGCTATGAGAGGCGGCTATCAGACTACGCCTTCTTTAGGGTATGCTTCCCCCGGACACGGAAAGCCCTTTGAGGTTGTGGAAAAGGAGGCCGAAACAGTCCGGTACATTTTTAACGAATACGTGAACCGGCACCGCGATCCTACCTCCATTGCCCGGAGTTTGAATCAGAAAGGAGTTCTTACCAAGCGGGGAAACCCGTTTGAAAAAAGAAACGTCTGTTACATTCTCGCCAATCCCTTCTACACCGGGAAATTGGTCTGGAACGGAATAGAACGCGACGGCGTCCACGAACGTATTATTGACCCTGACTTATTCCGGGCTGCCTGTGACCGTTTGAGAAGCCAGTACAGGCCGAAACGGCGGCGCAATGTATCCGCTTGCGCCCATTGGCTCTCAGGCCTCGTAAAATGCTCCATATGCGGTTCTTCTCTTGGGTACAATAAAGATAAGTACCCCTTCTTTCAATGCTGGAAATACGCCAAAGGAATGCATCAGGGAAGCAGCTGGATCTCGGAGAGGACTCTTGTAAACGGTGTGATGGAATATTTTGAGCGGCTGCTGGACGGAGAAGATTTTGATTTCACCCTCCGGACCGTTGCCGCCTCTGAAGAGCCGGACGAAACGGAAATGTATGAGAAGGAATTAAAGAAGCTGGAGATCAGGGAAGGAAGGATCCGGGAAGCGTATGAAGCCGGTATTGATACTCTGGAGGAATACAAGGTAAGCCGCCAGCGGCTGGCAGATGAGAGAAAGCGCATTACTGCTCTCCTTCAGGAAGCAGAAAAAGAAGAGCCCCGAAATAATACTGAGGACCGGAAAAATATTCTTTCCAGGATTCAAACCGTGTACGATGTTCTGAAAAGTGATGCGGTTGACTATGAGATCAAAGGAACCTTTATCCGGTCCGTGGTAGAGGAAATTGTGTGGAACAGGCAGGAAAATACCCTGACCTTCCACCTGTACCTGGCCGAAACCCCTTGATTTTACGGGCTTTTTCGGACACCATATGTTTTGACAGTACGGTGGCCCGGATGGCGAGATGGGCGCTTCCATGCGCTACCTCTCCCAGCGCTTTTCCGCGCCTAACCGCACCTGCATGGCCGTGCTTACGGATGTGGGGACGGAGGAGCTGGCACACCTGGAAATGGTGGCTACCATTGTCCATCAGCTTACCCGCAACCTGACTCCCGAAGAGATATCAAAATCCGGATTTGCCAGCTATTATGTGGATCATACAGTGGGTATTTGGCCCCAGGCGGCCGGAGGAGTGCCTTTTAACGCCTGTGAATTCCAGTCCAGCGGAGACCCGCTGGCCGATTTGTTCGAAAACCTGGCTGCGGAACAGAAAGCCCGGAAAACGTATGACAATATTCTTCGCCTCGTAAAAGATCCGGAGGTAGCGGACCCAATCCGTTTCCTTCGCGCCAGGGAAATCGTACACTTCCAGCGGTTTGGTGAAGCCCTCCGCTCCGTCCAGGAGCAGCTGGACAGCAAGAATTTCTACGCATTTAACCCCAGCTTCGACGCTCCTGTGTCATGTCCGCCCTGCGGAAACGGGAATTAACGGAGATTTATTTCAGACATTGAAGGGAAGTATACCGTAAAAAAGCCCCATAAGAATTCAGACTATGGAAGTTCCTGAATTTCTTATGGGGTTTTCCTGTATCTTTGCTTTCATCTGATTTTCAGTCTCTGACAGCCTCTCCGATTCCCTCGCTGAAGGTTGGATGAGGGTAAACAATCCTGCCCAGATCCTCCAGAGACCATCCGTTTACAGCTGCCGCTGAGAACTGACTGATCATATCCGTAGCTCTGGCGCACATCATCTGAGCGCCCAGGATCCTGTGGCTTTTCCTTTCGGCAATCACTTTGACAAAGCCCCTCTCTTCTCCTGAAAGTACTGTCTTTCCATTGCCTGACATAGGGTATTTCTTTACCAGCACTTCTATTCCCCGTTTCTTTGCCTCATCCTGGTTCAGTCCGATACATGCGATTTCCGGTTCTGTGTAGACGCAGCTGGGAATATAGGAAAGGTCCATCAAAGGCGGCATTCCCGCCATATGACAGACAGCGTTCACTGCCTGGGCCGACGCCGCGTGAGCCAGCATGCCTCCGCCAGTCACATCTCCTGCCGCATAGATACCCGTAATACTGGTCTGTCCGTTTTCATCCGTGAGAATCCTGCCCCGATCCGTCTCCAAGAAAATTTCATGGGTAAATAAGCCCTCCGCCGCCGGCCTTCTTCCCGCCGCCAGAAGTACCCCGTCGGAAACGGACTCTCTTTTTTCCTCCTTTTCCTGGTAAACGCAGGCCAGTCTTCCATCCGGTTTTTCTTTTATCTCTTCTACCTTTGCTCCTGTATGGATTTCTACGCCTCTTTTCTTCATAATCATTTTTAAGTTCTGGGAAATCTCCCGGTCCATATTTCCCAGAATACGATCCATAAATTCAAGAACCGTCACCTGACATCCGAGCCCGCTGTAAAGGGCGGCAAACTCCATACCGATCACGCCGCCGCCAATAATCGTAAGAGTCGGAAATATTTCTTCTTTTTCCAAGAGTTCGCTGCTGGTAAAGACATTTTTCAGATTATGGCCCGGAATTTTCGGGATTACGGTCTGGGAGCCTGCCGCAATCAGCACCTTTTCTGCCGAAAGTTTATTTTCTTCCTCGCCCTTCACCAGCACTGTGTGCCGGTCTAAAAGTACTCCGGTTCCCGTAACCACCTGAACCCTGTTTTTTTTCATAAGCGTGGAGATTCCTTCTTGGAGCTGGAGGATTATATTCCTCTTATGCTCCTGGAGCCTTTCCATATGAAACTGTATTTCTCCATCAAAGATTCCTTTTTCTCTCTCACGCTTTACCCCCGCGTAAAGGGACACACTGTGAAGTATGGTCTTTGTAGGAATACAGCCTCTCTGCAGGCAGGTGCCTCCTAACCGGTCCTTTTCGATCAAAACCGTCTTAAATCCATGCTTGGCGGCTTCTATAGCCGCTGTATATCCGGCCGGACCGCCGCCTATTATAGCCAGATCATAGTTTTGTTCCATAGCTTCCTTCCTTTCTGCTGAACTCAAATTTCCATTCCGGCGCCCTGTTTCTTTTACATATTCATTGCTTCGGGTTTCCATTTTTCAAGGTCCTCCACAAGCCGCGCCGGGTCATAGCGCCTCCCCCTCCACCGGACTTGAAACTGTTCTGAAAGGGTACCATCCAAGGCGTCTGTGTATATCCTAAGCTCCTGGATCCTTCCCCCGGATACCTGAAGCTGCAGCTGCGCATTTCCCCATGGGAACCGGTGTTCCCATTCATGCTGGAAGGAAATTTTCTGTCCGTATTTCCAATCCTCTAAGGAAAACTTTTTCTCCAGTCTTCCGACTTCTCCCCAGTCCAGCCTGCTTTCCCCAAGCGTCCTGCTGCCGAAGCCGTACACCTCTTCACAGGCCGACACAAGTGCCTCCTTCAGAGCTGGAATCGTAATTTTTTCATTCAGCGTCTTTAAGTTTACCGTCCTCGCCCTTACAGACTGAACTCCGTTGGATTTCAGCTTCTCATCTGAAACAGAAAGGTACGCTTCCATCTGCTTTTTATCTGT
>DVGK01000013.1 GCA_018712785.1 Candidatus Choladousia intestinavium
CACCAAGACCGAACAGGCGGAACGGCTGATATTGGACTTGCTTGCAGACGGGAAAGAGCTTGCCAGCGAGGACATTGTAAAGGCCGCAGCCGAAGCCGGAATATCCGAGAGGACGGTGCAGAACGCCAAGCGCAACATGGGCGGCATTTTGGGCGCAAGGCGCGTCGGCGGTCAATGGTACAACTTCATCAAGAAGAAGCAGCCGCCCGAACCCGCAAGCTGAAAGTGCAAAGTGCAGACCCTTTGCGCTTTGCACTTTCGCGCTTTCACCTTGATTGTGCGTCAATAACTCAAAAAAGCACTTGACAAAACGCTTCATGGGGCGGTGAGCAGGATCCCTTCCTGGAGTCTATGGCCGAGGCAGGCAAATCCGTAGTGAACGCCCTGGACGGCAACATCCTCTATGTCAGCGTGATGAACCATCTGTCTGTGGACTGTGACTGCGACGGCAATCCGGAAGAACCGGATATGCACGACATCGGCATCCTGGCATCCACAGACCCGGTAGCCCTGGATCAGGCCTGCGTGGATCTGGTGTATGCCTCTTCAGACGACACAGAATCCCTCATAAACCGTATGGAGTCCCGCAATGCAGTCCACGTGCTGGAGCACGGAGAAGAGATTGGCCTGGGAAGCCGGACCTATCGGATGGTAAGTATAGATGAATGAGATCGCTGATATTCTGCACCGGGAATTTGTTTATCTCTGGTATTATTTTGACGTGCAGCTCCGTCAGATTTTCGGCTACTGGCTGCTTGGCATTCTGCTGGGCTCCTGTATATCCGTTTTTCTGAAGGATAAGATTCATGGACTGCTTCGGGCCATGAGCCAAAGCCGGATGGGGCTGATGGGGATTGTGCCGGCCAGCCTGCTGGGGATTGCCTCGCCTTTATGCATGTACGGCACCATCCTGCTGGCTGCCTCCTTCTCCAGAAGTGGTATGCGGGACGAGTGGCTGGCTTCTTTTATGATGTGTTCCATTCTGCTGAACCCTCAGCTGATTGTCTACAGCACCGCCCTGGGAACAACCGCCCTGGCGGTGCGGATCGTGTCCTGCTTCCTCTGCGGAATTGCGGCCGGCCTGCTGATCTGGTGCTTTAAAAGAGGCAAACCATTCTTTCGGTTTGACAGCTTTGACGAACCGGTGAGCCGGGATACAGACCAAAATCTTGTGCTTCGCCTGCTCAAAAATATAGGGCGGAATATCCGGGCTACAGGCCCTTACTTTTTAATTGGCGTTCTGCTGTCTGCCCTGTTCCAGCGGTATGTGCCGGAAGATCTGATGACAACGGCCTTTGGCGGGAATGAGGCCTTTGGCGTGCTGATGGCGGCTACGGTAGGGGTTCCGCTCTATGCCTGCGGCGGAACGATTCCGCTGCTGCAGGCCTGGCTGATGGACGGGATGAGTATGGGCAGCGCGGCAGCCTTTATGATCACCGGCCCCTCCACCAAGATTACTAATCTGGGCGCCTTAAAAATCGTGCTTGGCATAAAGAATTTTTTAATCTACCTTGTCTTTGTGATGACTTTTTCCTTCCTCACAGGACTGGCAGTCAACCTGCTGATATAAAGAATCCGGCCCTGAACACTGGAAGTCGATCACGGTTCTTCCATCCGGATTTTCTGAAAATGGAAAAGACAATAGAAATAAGAAATCGATGCCTTTTAGCTTCAGAAAGAATGATTCCGGGTCTTCAGGAGCGCTTCAAGTTCATTGGCAGCCTGCTCCCGGGACTGAAAGAGAATCCCCTCTATGCCGAAGGCCGCAGCTGCCCGGATATTCTCCGGCCGGTCGTCCAGAAAGACGGATTCCTCTGGCAGAACCTGAGGGTATCTTGAGAGAAAGGAGCGGTAGATCTCCGGCTCCGGTTTTACCTGCTTCACCTCATAGGAGAAGAGACCGCCGTCCATAAGGGGCAGAAAATCCAGGGCAGATAGGGTTTTATCCACCATGAGCTTTGAGTAATTGGACAGATAGTAGACCCGGTACTCCTGCTCTTTGAGAGAGACAATCCAGGGCTTCGCGTAATCCAGCTTCCGGATGCAGCCCTCTGCTTTATCAAACACCTCCAGGATGGAATCCCGGTACTGGGGAGCACGGGCAGTAAATTCTTTCAGGAGACGGTCCACAGGCCAGGCGCCCCGGTCCAGCTCTGCCCAGACGGGGCCGGCGAACATGGCGTTGGCAATGGCCGCCTCCTTTTCCGGCTCAAATCCGTAGCTCTTCAGATAAGTCTCCCAGTCATAGACGGCAAGAACCCTGCCGATATCAAAAATAATATTTCGGATCATTTCCGCTCTCCTCTTTTCTTATCTGTGTTCCTGTCCTCCTTACTACGGTTGTCCAAAATACGGGCGATGAGCATCATCCCGTACAGAAGACAGGGGAGAATGATGGTGCATGCGATGGCGGCCATAAGCAGATCCTGTGTGTGGGGGCTGGCTGTCAGTCCCAGAATCAGCACCGCGACGTACATTCCGGCCAGAAATACGGCTCCCAGGAGAGCAAAGACGCGCTTCAGTTTTTTCATATTGATTGATCCTTTCTGCTGTATCGGAGACGCCCGGACTTCCGGGTTTTGAGCGTACAGCATGCTTCCAGATTGAAACTACAGGATTTATTATAACAGCTTCCCGGCTGTCAATCTATAGAAATCTGTCCCGAAGGTGGAATTTTCTATCCCTTCAGCCCTCCGCGGACAGACCGCCTGCCGCATCCTGCCGGCCCGCGGCCGCGCAGCAGGCGCGGGGTTCGGGCGCGGCCTTCGGCAAGAGACCGGGCGGACTGTGTAAGTTTACTTGCAGCAGGCGAAGGTATCTAGTATAATCAGAGATAGATTCTTTCTGCCCTTACAGGCAGGAGAAAATATACCTGCTGAGGATTTGCATATGAAAAAGAAAACGTTGTGCCAGGCGCTTCTGGGACTGCTGGGAGCCCTCCTCCTGACTGCGGGGATTCTGCAGGGAGATTACAGAGTTGTATTAAACAAGGCCATTCGTATCTGCTACGAATGCATTGGCATCGGATGAGGAGGAGAGTGAGATGAGACAGGGAAAGATTCCTGTAAAACGCAGGCTGATTCAGCTTGCCAGCGCTTTGATTTATAACGCGCATTTAAAAGGTTTCGGAGAGGGAACCATTTACCAGGGCAGCCTGAAGGGAGTCTGCGTGCCGGGGCTGAACTGCTATTCCTGTCCGGGAGCCGTAGCGGCCTGTCCCCTGGGGAGCCTTCAGAGCGCTATTGGAAGCATCCAGGGGAAGCTGCCCCTCTACGTTCTGGGGCTGCTGATTCTTTTCGGGCTCTTTCTTGGAAGGCTGATCTGCGGGTTTTTATGCCCCTTCGGGCTGATTCAGGAGCTGCTTCATAAAATTCCGGGGCCGAAGATCAGAAAAAACCGGATTACCAGGGTGCTGTCTTATACCAAGTATGTTATTCTGATTATTTTCGTAATTTATCTGCCCCTCTACTACGGGTACACCAAAGGCTATCCTCTGCCGGCGTTCTGTAAGTATATCTGTCCTGCCGGCACGCTGGAAGGGGGAATTCCCCTGACGGCGGCAGACCCCTCTCTGAGGATGATGCTGGGGGCGCTGTTTTCCTGGAAGGTGGCTTTAATGCTGGGAATTCTGACGGCCTCCGTATTTCTGTACCGGTTTTTCTGCCGCTTCCTCTGTCCACTGGGAGCCATCTATTCACTGTTCGCGGGCGTTTCTCTTTTCGGGATCCAGGTAAAGGAGGAAAAATGCACCCGCTGCGGGAAATGTGTCAGACAGTGCCAAATGGATGTGAAGAAAGTAGGAGACCGGGAGTGTATCCAGTGCGGGGAGTGCCGGGACGTCTGCGCCTTTGACGCGATTTCCTGGAAAAAGCCTCTGGAACGGTTCAGAACCGGAGCAAAAGTGAGTCCGGAGGGAGAAAAGACAGAGAAGGGCAGCGCAAAGCAGCCTGTGAAAACGGAAGCCGAAAAAAACGGCTCCACTTAAGGAGGAAGAGAAGATGAGAAAGAAATTTTTAAAGGCTGCGGTCCTGGCGGGTCTCATATGCCTGGTGGCAGGAGCCGGAGGATGCGGCCAGAACCGGGAGGAAGCATCCGGGGAGGCGCAGGAAGAGAGCGGTTCCGGAGAGACAGAAAGCACGGCGGAGGAGAGTGAGGCGGCCGGAGCGGAGACAGAAGCAGCGGAGTCAGGTGAAGGGGCCGGAGCGGAGACGGAAACTGCGGCGGAGGACGCGGAGATGGCTCCGGACTTCGAGACGGTGCTCTCTACCGGAGAGACAGTAAAGCTTTCCGACTTCAGGGGGAAGAAGGTGCTGCTGAATTTCTGGGCCACCTGGTGCGGCTACTGCATTATGGAGTTTCCGGCTCTGGAACGGTTAAGCGAGGATTATCCCGATGATCTGACGGTTCTTGCCATTGACTGCGGGGAGGATGAAGATACGATACAGGCCTTTTTAGAGCAGAATGAGTATTCCTTTCTGATCGGAATGGATGAAGCGTATGAGGTTCAGAGGCTGTACCCCACCAATGGAATCCCCTATACTGTGCTGATCGATGAAAACGGGGCGGTGATGCACCGGACCACTGGCATCCCTTCCAGGGACGAGGATGAGATCTATGAATTTTACCGGGAGAATCTGGGCCTGGAGTAAAAAAGAATTTTGGAAAGGGGCGGCAGATGAAGGTTGAGCTGACAGAGCTGTCGGGGAAAAACTTTGATTTCCTTTTGGGAGAAGAGAAGACTCCCGGACAGATCGTAGAATTTTTAAAAAAGGACGCGCAGTTTCGCAGCTTCGGGGAGATTCTCAGAAGAATTTACCCGGGGGAGGATCTGGGGGCTCTTCTGACCCGGGAGATTTCCGACGCTTCCGGGGAGGATCCCGCCAGCGTCGGCAGAAAGGTCCGCAACTGGCTGAAGGACAAAAATATCCCTCAGAACCGGGAAGTTCTGTTTCAGATCTGCTTTGCGCTGGGAACCGGGGAGGAGAGGGCCAGGGACGTTTTCTACGCCGCCTCCGAGAACGGGATTCATTATAGAAATCCAAAGGAGCTGGTCTATGCCTTCGGACTCCGCACGGGAGCTTCCTATCAGGAGGCAGGCCGGCTCTGGCAGGCAGCGCGGCCCCTGGCAAAGGAAGAAGAGCAGGGAGCGGACACAGGGAAAACGAAGGTATACACAAAGCAGCTTCGGGAGGCCTTTTCACAGGTGGAGACAGAGGAACAGCTCATGGCTTTCCTTCAGGAACACGCCGGCGAGCTGGGGACGCTGCACAATACAGCGTACGAAAAGTTTATGAAGCTGCTGGGGCTGCTCCGGTCTCCGGGGGATTATACGGATATTAAGGAAAAGGAATATTCCATCGAAGAGGTGGCGGACTCTTATCTGCGGATGCAGGTGCCGAAAACCAAGGGGAGCAGGGACTTTACCCTGCTTCAGAAGGTGATCAAGCGGCACTGGCCCAATGCCACCCGTCTGGTAAACATCTGCAACAGGAAGGAAGATGTCAGCAGGAAGATTCTTCTCCTTCTCTATGTGATTACAGAATCTTTTTACGAGGAAGAGGAGGATTTCTGGATGGAAGAGGAGGAGGATCCGGACACCATTCTGGAGGAGCGGTTTCTCAGGATGAATCTTCTTCTGGACAGCTGCGGAATGAATCTGCTGGATCCCTGCAATCCCTTTGACTACGTGATTCTCTACGCCATGAAGGCGGAGAACGAGGACGACATCGCCAGTGAGAAGCTGGAACAGGTGCTGGGGCTTCTGTTTGAATCCGGCGGGGAAAAGTCCTCCCTTTAGCCGGAGAAAGCGAAACGGAGCCGGAGACTTGAAGACCGGCCGGGAGGACCGGCGGCGGAAGAAAGTTAGAGGATTTCCGGGGAGGCTCTGATATTCTGAAGACAGATGAATTTGTTTTCACAAAGGCAGGCGCCAGATAGGAGAGAGACCGGATGGGACAGGAACGGATCTTTTGGAAGCCGGGGGATCGGATCACCCTGGGAGAAATGGAATATCAGATTGAGTATGTGGAAGGATACGGAAACAGCGCCGTAGTCTACCGGGCTTTTTATGAGGACGCCCTGAACCGGGGAGGCATTCACCAGGTCCTGATTAAGGAGCTGTATCCCTGGGATCCCAGGGGACGGCTTGGCAGAGGGGCGGACGGCGCTGTGACCTGCGCCCCGGAGGGAGAGGAATTTTTCAGGGCCCATAAAAGAAATTTTTACAGAGGGAACCAGGTAAACCTGGATCTGCTCAGGAAAAGCCCCGGGCAGATTTCGGGGAATCTGAATTCCTATGAGGCGTATGGAACCTTTTATTCGGTGCTGACCCTTCACGGAGGCAGGACGCTGGAAGAGCTTCTCTGTGAGGGGAAGCGGCTTCGCTCCCTGCAGGAAGCGGCAGAGATGCTCTGCCGGATTCTGGAAGCCCTGCAGTGCTTTCATGAAAACGGGATTCTGCACCTGGATATCAGCCCGGATAATATTCTGGTTCTGGAGCATCAGGTGCTTTTGATTGATTACAGCAGCGTCTGGCCCATAAAGCGGGAGCCGGAGGACACGGCGCTTTTCAGCATGAAGGAGGGATATTCGCCTCCGGAGGTGCGTTTAAGGCAGGAAAGGGCGGTAGGCCCTGCTTCGGATCTGTATTCTGTGGGAGCCGTGTTTTTCAGAATCCTTGCCGGCAGAAGGCTGAGCGAGGAGGAAAGCGCCGGCAGGGGCCTGAAAAAAGCCCTGCCGCCGGAGCTGGAAATCTTTCAGGGAGAGCCCTATACGGCTCTTTGCAAAACCTGGGAGATCATTCGCAGAAGTCTCCAGGGCCTTCCCAGGAAAAGATACCAGCATACCGGCGAGATGATTTTGGAGCTGCAGGAGCTGACCCGCCGGATCCGTTTTTGCGGCGTCACGGAAAGCGCCCTGTGGGAGGGCAGCAGGCGGGTCTGGCAGATGAGAAGCGCAGGTTCCGGACGGGGGCTCGCGGCTTCAGAAGATCCCTGGATACCCCAGAAGCTTCTGAAGGAAGCCGGAGAGGAAGGACGGGAAGCGCTGAAGGAGGCTCTGGGGCGGGGAGAATGCTTTCTCCTGACCGGCTCCGGAGGAATGGGAAAAAGCCGTTTCCTGCAGGAGCTCTGGAGGCAGGGAACGAAACGGTATCATCCGGCGGAGCCGGTGGTCTGTTTCGTGGCCCTGGCCGATTATCAGTCGGTTTCCGGTGAAGAGGGCTATATTAAAAACAGCCTTCTGGCGCAGATCAACATGGGAGAAGAGCCCCTTTCTGAAAGGGACGCCCTCCTGGCTCTGGACCGGCTCTGGTCCCAGGAGGGGAGACAGAGAGTGGTCCTTCTTCTGGACGGGCTGAATGAAGCGGGGGGAGACAGAAGCGGACTGCTTCGGGAGATCGAAGAGCTGGGGAAAAAGCCCGGCCTGGGGATTCTTCTCACAGACCGTACCGGAGAGGCGGGAGAATATGCCCTGGCGGAATTTCAGCTTCTAAAGCTCTCGCCTTTTCCCGCGTCCCAGGTGAGGGCCTGCCTGCAGGAAAAAGGAATCTCTGCGCCGGAAGAGGAAAAGAGCCTGGCGCTGCTTGGAAATCCCATGATGCTCTCTCTGTACTGCCGGCTGGAGGGGGATCCGGACGCCCCCGGAGGGCTTACAGAGAGCGAGCTGATTCAGAGCTATCTGGATCGTATCGGCAGACAGGAGCAGAAGAGCTGCTCCGGAAATCTTCCGGAACAGCTGCGCAGAAAATACGTGCTGAACTTCCTGCTTCCGGAGATCGCGTGGGAGATGCAGAAGAAGAAAAGAATCCTCCTTTCTCTGGAGGAGCTTCTTCAGACCGCGGGAAAAAATTATCATGCCCTCCGCCGGAAAACCTTCGGCCTGGCCAATCAGGAGTACCTGGGCAAATCCAGGAGCATGCTGCGGGACATCCAGAGTCCCCAGGAATGGTTCGACTATGCTGTGACCGAACAGCTGACATCCGGGCTGAATCTTCTGATAAAGACAGAAAAAGGCAATTATCGTCTGGCCCACGAAAAATACAGGGAGCCTCTGGCAGGGAATTTCCGCAGGAACCGGGAGCGGGAGCTTCCCTACAGGAAGCGGGCGCTCCTAAGAAAAGCGGCGGCGCTTCTGGCAGCGGCGGCCCTGGTTCTTCCGGCCGGGGGCTATGCGGTCATGCGGCTGGGCGGCGGGAGGGTTTCCCAGGAGGAGATCGCGGCAAATAAAGGGGCCGTCCAGAGGCTTATGATGAATCTGACGAATCTGGATATTATGCTGAACGGCCAGTATCTGGTGCTGGAGGACGCCCAGTCCCAGGGAGTCCTGGAGCGGGATCCCATTGATACGGCTCTTCTGGAGGGCCTGATCCGGCAGCAGAAGGAAGAACTGGGAAGATATCAGGCTATGACAGGAGAAAATACGGACTGGATCGAGGCGCTCATAGAGGCGGGAAGCAGTGTGCCGGTGGACACGCTTCAAAGCCTGTATCTGCGGCCGGTCCAGATGGGAAGCTTCCTTGAAAAAGCCCTGACCCATCTGGAGGAAGGGCTGTGTCCGGAGGATTCCCCTTACAGAACCGCGGAGCAGAGAGAGCCTCTGACGGAGACGTACCGGGAGTATCTGGACGCCTACGGGAAGGTGTGCTACCTTGAGCTTTCCAGGGTGCTGATGGAGATGGATGAGGAGAACCGGCAGGAGGCCTATGAGGCCCTTGCCGCCACCCAGGTTTTTTCAAAGCTGCATCTGGACGGAAGCCTCAGAGGAGATACCAGAGAGGAAGTGGAGGGGCTTTTGGATTCGGCCGGCCAGGTGCTGAACCAGGCGGCCGGACAGATGCGGATGCAGAATTATGAGGTCTGATAAAGGGCAGGAGGAAACAGGGTTGAAAGGCTTAAAAGTACGAAACGCATTAATAGTAAGTATAGCGGCGCTTCTGCTCCCGGCTTCCGCCTACGGAGCGGAGGAGGGCTACCGGGAAATCGTGGATGATTATGCCGAAATCATGTTGGCCATGGATCAGGATAGCGCCGCGGTGGATCAGGTTCTGGAAGCGGTTGAAGGATACCTGGAGGATTCCGGAAAAGAGAATCTGCAGAATGCCATAGACCTGGCCGGACAGAGCCGGGAAACGTTTGAAGAGCTGGCAGACAGCGGCGAGACCTACGTGATGGAGGAGGAATTTGCCGCTCTGCTGAATGAATACGGAATCCTTCCCGAGGAATATGAGATCAACGCCCAGATGAGGAACAGCGCGTGGATCGGATATATCCAGGACATGAAGACCCTGGAATACTACCTGCAGGCGGAGAATGGAGAGTATCCCATGCGGGAGGAGCTGGAGTTTGTCTGGGAGAGGCAGAGCGCCATCCAGGAGCTGAACAGGGATTACTACGGATGTACGGTAAATTACTGGTTCGCGGAATGGGAGGAGGATACCCTGCCCTACATTCAGGAAAAGCTTCTGGATCAGTTTCAGTCCTTCCGCACAGAGAATATGAACTGGGAAACCTCCCGGGGCGCGGTAGAAGAGAAAATGGGAATCTATCTGAATCAGGCGGAGGAGGAACTGAACCTGTGGACGGAATACCTGGGTGAGAAGCAGGAAGAGCTGTACCAGATGGAGACATAGAAGAAGGAGGAAAAGCTATGAGTAAAAAGGCCGAGAAACCGGTTCTGCTGCTTGAGAGTATTACCGGAGAAGAGAAAACTGCCAACCTCAAACCCATGGACCGGGCAGGAGGCTTTGACATCCGGCCGGGCTTCTATGAGAATAACGGGGCTTTCGCCATTCCGGGAGGGGTGAATTTCACCATCTCCTCCCAGGGGGCCATCTCCTGTGAGCTGCTGCTTTTTCACAGAAAGAGTCCGGAGCCCTTTGCGGTAATTCCTTTTCCGCCCCACTACCGGATCGGGACGGTATTCTCCATGATCGTGTTCGGGCTGAAGATTGATGAGTTTGAGTACGCCTATCGCCTGGACGGCCCCTACGATCCGGAAAAGGGGCTGCTGTTTGACAAAAAGCGGTATCTTCTGGATCCCTATGCCCGGGCGGTTACGGGACAGAGCGAATGGGGCGTCCATCCAAAAGGCCAGAAGCCCTACAGCTATAAAGCCAGAGTGGTGCGGGACAACTTTGACTGGGGCGCTGTGAAGGGGCCGAAGATTCCCCTGCAGGACACCATCATCTACGAGCTTCATGTGCGGGGCTTTACGAAGCACAGCTCTTCCGGCGTGGCCCATCCGGGAACTTTCGCGGGGCTTATGGAAAAAATCCCCTATCTCAGGGAACTGGGAGTCAATACTGTGGAGCTGATGCCAATCTTTGAATTCGATGAGATGAATGGATATCGGGAAATAAACGGACGGAAGCTTCTGGATTACTGGGGATATAATCCGGTCTGTTTTTTCGCCCCCAATACCAGCTATACCTCAGAAAAAGAATACAATATGGAAGGACGGGAATTAAAGCAGCTGATCCGGGCCCTGAAGGAAAACGGCATGGAGGTTATCCTGGATGTGGTGTTTAACCACACGGCGGAGGGAAACGAACAGGGCCCCTTCTTTTCCTTTAAAGGGGTGGACAATAATATCTACTACATGCTGACCCCGGACGGATATTACTATAACTACAGCGGATGCGGAAATACTTTGAACTGCAACCATCCGGTGGTGCGCCAGATGATTCTGGACTGCCTGCGGTACTGGGTGATTAACTACCGGGTAGACGGATTCCGCTTTGACCTGGCGTCTATTCTGGGAAGAAATGAGGACGGAACGCCTATGAGCAGCCCGCCTCTTCTGGAAAGCCTGGCCTACGACCCGATTCTCCGGGATGTGGATCTGATCGCTGAAGCCTGGGACGCGGGAGGATTGTATCAGGTAGGCTCCTTCCCCTCCTGGAAGCGGTGGGCAGAGTGGAACGGGAAATACCGGGATGACATGAGAAGCTTTCTGAAGGGGGACGACGGCTATGCCAAAGCTGCCGCCCTGCGCGTGATGGGATCACCGGATCTGTACCCGCCGGATAAGAGAGGGCCGGCGGCTTCCGTGAACTTTCTTACCTGTCATGACGGGTTTACCCTCTGGGATCTGTATTCCTACAATGGAAAGCATAATGAGGCCAACGGATGGGACAATACAGACGGAGGAAATGACAACCGAAGCTGGAACTGCGGCTATGAAGGGAAGACGAACCAGCCGGAAATCCTAAGCCTCCGCAATAAAATGGTGAGAAATGCCTGCGCCGTTCTCATGTGCAGCCGGGGAACGCCCATGTTTCTGGCGGGAGACGAGTTTGGAAATTCACAGTTCGGAAATAATAACGCCTACTGCCAGGACAACGAGATCTCATGGCTGGACTGGAGAGACCTGGAGAAAAATCAGGAACTGTTTCAGTTCTTCCGGTTTATGATAGATTTCAGAAAGCGTCACCGGGCCATCCGGGAGGATATGGATCCGGTGGAATTCGGCTTCCCCTGCATGAGCTGTCACGGCACTAGGGCCTGGGATGAAAATTACGTATGGGATTCCAAGGTGGTGGGCGTGATGTTCGCTGGAAGAAGCCAGGAAGAGGAGGACATTGTCTATCTGGGCATCAACGCGTTTTGGAAGCCCCAGCAGATTGAGCTTCCCGCGCTTCCGGCCAACCGGTACTGGATTCCGGTGGTGGACACGGCCAGAGAAGAGGAGACGGTGATCGGGCAGGAGGAGATCCTGGACCGGAATGTCTATGTTATGGGGGCGAGATCCGTGCTGATTTGTATTGTAAAAAGAAAATAGCCTCTGACAAAAAACGCGGTCCGGCGCCGCACTGTTAGAACAGTGAAAAAGCAGAAGTCCTTTGTGATGAAAACAGGACCTCTGCTTTTTCAGGTTTTATCTGCCGGACTCTTATGGAACGTCAGACTTCTGCCCCGGCAAAACCAGGGTCAGACGGTGATCAGATTGTATTTCCGGCTGCCAAGACCGATCTTCTCCGCATGGGCCAGACAGCTTTCCCACTCTGATTCCGGAGCGGAATTGACGAAATGGTCATGATGGTCCACGAAATCGGGAGCCGCCATATTTTTCGCCAGCTGACTGCCGGGAAGAGGCGAAGCCGCGAGACAGGCATCCGCGCAGGCCTGGTCCAATGCCACCGGATCAAAGGAAGCCAGCATGCCGATATTGGGAAGGATGGGAACATCATTCTCCCCGTGGCAGTCGCAGTTGGGCGACACATCCACGATCAGGGAAATGTGGAAGTTCGGACGGCCATCTACCACAGCCTTCGCGTATTCCGCCATCCGGCAGTTCAGCTCAGAGATAGCGGCGTCGTTGGAAAAGGAAATGGCGTCAAAGCTGCAGGCCCCAAGGCATCTGCCGCAGCCCACACAGTTTTCTTCATTTACAGTCATTTTGCGGGCTTCCCGGTCAAACTCCAGTCCCTGGTTGGCGCATTCCTTCTGGCAGCGGCGGCATCCCCGGCACTTGTCAGGATCAATATGCGGCTTGCCGTTGCTGTGCTGCTCCTTTTTGCCGGCTCTGGAGCCGCAGCCCATTCCCAGATTTTTCATGGTGCCGCCGAAGCCTGTCATCTCATGGCCCTTAAAATGGGTCAGGCTGATGAAGACGTCCGCGTCCATAATGGTGCGGCCGATCTTGGCTTCCTTTATGTACTCGCCGCCCTTTACCGGCACGCGCACATCGTCCGTTCCCTTCAGACCGTCGCCGATCAGCACCGGACATCCCACAGTGAGAGGGGTGAAGCCGTTCTCCCAGGCGCAGTAAAGATGCTCCAGAGCGTTCTTCCGACTGCCCGGGTACAGCGTGTTGCAGTCTGTGAGGAAGGGAAGTCCCCCCAGCTCCTTTACTACCTCCACCACGGCTCTGGCGTAGTTGGGTCGGAGAAAGCTGACGTTTCCAAGCTCCCCGAAGTGCATTTTAATCGCTACAAATTTCTGCTCCATATCAATGGCGCCGATGCCCGCTTTCTTCAGCAGCTTTTTAAGCTTTGCGGGAAGACCGTCCCCGAAGGGCTCTGTGTGAAAATCTGTAAAATAAACATTTGGTCTTTCCATAACTGAAACTCCTTTCATCGCGGCGTATCCGGGTGCCGCTGCCGTCTATTATACACCGGAAATCCAGGATATGGAAGAAGAGATCTGATCGATCGGCCGCTCAGAAGCCCTCTTTTCACACAGAAACTTCAGCAGCGCAGCCATGGCCCCGGATCCACCTCCATGAATTTTGCCTGCTGGAACCGCTCCTTCTGGTCAAAGGGAACCGTACAGTCAAAAATAGCCTTGCAGGCAATCCCGTCCCCCCGGATAAGAGGGGAGTAGGACGAATGATTCGAGGGATCCAGGGGATGGCACTGGACGCCGGGAATGGGGATCAGGTCCGGATCCGCCTGGAAACGGGTGGTCATGGCCCACAGGACATCCTTCAGGTCAAAGCTGTCCACATCCTCATCTACCAAAAAAACATGCTTCAGCTCGGGAAAAGCGGAGAAGGCCAGCAGGGCCGCCTGTCTCTGCCTCCCCTCATCAGAGGGAACCGTTTTTAAAAACTGGATGATGACAAAGTATTTTCCGCCTCCCGGGGAGGCGCAGTATACGTTTTTGATTTTTCCTGGATAAGCCTTCTCCAGCATGGTCAGAATACTGGCTTCTGTGGGGAGAACGGCCATGAAGACGTGCTCCTCGCTGGGGCCGATGCAGGTCCGCATGATGGGATTCTTTCTTGTGGTGACAGCCTTAACCTTAATAACCGGAAGAGAGGGGTTGGCAGGTCCGCAGTAGCCGGGAAATTCAGGCATGGCCTTCCCGGTGCCGGAATTCTGATCCTCTCTTACCCGGACGTAGGGCAGGATTTCCCCTTCGATGACGTACTCCGCATGGGCGATGGCCTTTTCGGGAATGGTCAGACAGACTGTCAGCTCCACCGGGCGTCCTCTCAGGGCGCCTGCGGCCTGAAGCTCGTTATAGCCAAGAGGCGTAGTAGGAGGTTCGAAGCAGGAAGCGATCTCTATGGCAGGGGCCACTCCGGTGCTGATAGAAATCGGGAGCAGTTTTCCGGTCTTTTCCGCCAGCTCCTGGAAATAACCGATATACCGGGCGCCCGGCTCTTTAACCGTTCCCACCGGCGGATTAAGCTGACCGAGGCGGGAAAGCAGATTCTGCCGTACGCGGGGGTCATCATAGAGAATGAGAAACAGATGGAAAGAACCCTGGGGAATTTTTTGAATCGCGAAAAATCTGTGCTGAAAATTCATGCGATTCCCGTCATGTCCCAGTACAGGGTGACAGAGCTTCTGGCAGGATTTAAGCAGGAATATCCCGGCATCGGGGTGCAGCTGGCGGAGGTGGAGAAAATATCTCTGCGCGGCAGTCTTGAGGAAGGGCTCTGCGACGTGATTTATACCAGAAATTTTCAGGAGGAACGGGAAGAAGGGTATGAGAAAGTGATTCTGGAGTATGACCGGTTCGCGGCGGTTCTTCCCGAAGGCCATCCTTTGTATGGAAGAGACAGAATCGCTCTGGAGGAATTAAAGGGGGGAGCCTTTTTTGCTTCTGGACGAACAGACCGGACTTCTGCAGAGGGTGCGGCAGATGTGCCGGAGCGCGGGATTTGAGCCGGAAATCGCCTACAAGGGAAACCGGATCGAGACAATTTTGGCCATGCCAGACCGCCTGCTGCCGGTCAGGGAGGAACCGGCAATATTTATTCCGAAATGGAATAGTACGTGGGAGAAGGCGAATTGAAACTCTGCTGTTTTCCGGATATACTGAAGAAAAGGCAGTTTTCTACAGCAAATTCAAAAAAGAAATCCGGAGGCAGAAAATGAAAATGATCGTGGCAGTAACAGGAGCCACTGGCGTGGAAATGAGCTGGTATCTGCTGCAGGCTTTAAGAGCGGCAGAATGTCAGATTCATCTGATCGTAAGCCGTGGAGCGGTCCTTACCTGGAAGCAGGAGGCAAACCGTCCTTTAGAGGAGCTTTTAGGGCTGGCGGATTACGTGTATGAAGAAGATGAGATGACTGCTCCCATTGCCAGCGGCTCTTTCTATACGGACGGAATGATTGTAATGCCCTGCAGCATGAAATCTCTGGCGGGGATCGCGGCAGGCTATGGGGAGAATCTCATCCTGCGCGGCGCGGATGTCTGTATCAAGGAAGGGCGGAGGCTGGTGCTGGCCCCAAGAGAAACGCCTTTAAGCAGGATTCATCTCAGAAATATGAAAGAGGCAGCAAAGCTTGGCTGCATGCTGGTGCCGCCCATGCTGACCTTTTATAACGGCGCGAAAACCCTGGAGGAACAGATCTGACACATTGTGGGAAAGGTGCTTCTCCCCTTTTGGATTCCCTGCAGGCATTTCCGGCCATGGGAAGGGGGAAAGAGATGTGGGACAGAGACAGAAAAATGAAGGGGAGGAGAAAGCCCCCATATCGGATGTGCGGTTCTCTCCATTCCCCGGCATTTCCTGCGGGCCGGAGGGGGAGGAAGCTGCACCTCCTCTGTGCTGAATGTGACGAGCCATAAGGACGAGGCCCTGTGCCGCCCGGTAGCGGAAGCGGCAGCCGCCAGATTTCAGAGAACCGTGGTATGCGCCGGAGGGTTTCACGCGGAGGGAATGACCGCAGAGCAGTTTAGGGAAGTGGAGGAAGCTGTGGAAAAACTGAAGGACGAAATTCTGGAAAAGATAAAAAATATAGAAGAAAAGAGGAGAATGCTATGTACGAACCACTGAGCCTTTTTCGGCAGAAGAAAAACTGGAAATATCTGGAGGAATATCACTGCTGTCTCCTGGAGCGGGTTTCCTACTGCCTTAAGCCGGAGGCGCCTGCGGAACAGTGTATGAATATCTATGTTCCTGAAATTTACTTAAAGGAAGATGGGAGCATAAGCGGGAAAAAGCACACAAATGGTTTCACGGCCGCTGACGTTCCGGTTATTTTTGAAAACGGCCTGGCCGGCTATCAGGAAGCGGAGCCCTTTGCCCTGGAGGACGAAAGGAGCGCCGGAAAAACATTTCTGGAAGCCGGATTTGTGTATGTGTCCTGCGGATGCAGAGGCAGAAGCTCTCTGAACCAGGAGGGAGTCAGATGCGGGAAATCGCCCCTGTCTCTGGTGGATTTAAAGGCGGGCATCCGTTTCTTAAAGCATCTTGCCGGTGTGATTCCGGGAGATATGGAGAAAATTATTTCTGTGGGCATCAGCGCGGGGGGAGCTATGAGCAGCCTACTGGGCGTTACAGGAGACAGCCCTCTCTATCAAAAAGAACTGGAGGATATGGGGGCTGTCCTGTCGGAGACGGATCATATTTTCGCGGCTCAGTGCTACTGCCCGATTATCGATCTGGACCATGCGGATTTGGCCTATGAATGGATGTTCCAGGGAAAGACCCATTATACAGGAATGCCCTTCGTGGGATTTGGGGAGGGGGAGCTGACTCCCTATACGAAAGCGCTCTCAGAGAAAATGGCGGCGGCTTATCCGGACTATTTCAACAGTCTGAACCTGCGCCATCCGGTTACAGGAGAGATTCTAAAGATTGGTTCCGGACACGAAGGCTCTGCCTTCGACTATTTGATACAGAAGCTGGAAGAATCCGCCGGGAAATATCTTTCCAGGATGGAAAGCGGGAAGGGCCCGGAGGCTGCAAAGGATTATCTGACCGGAAATGATCAGGAGCAAAAGCCGGATCATCAGAAGAAGACACGGAGTTCCGTCTCGGGGACGGATAAAAGGGGATGGCTTTCCTGGGAGAGCGGAAAAGCCAGGATCACTTCCTTCGATGAAATGCAGAAATCCTACCATGTGAGGCTGAAGAAATGCCCGGCCTTCGATGATCTGGAGCTGATACAGGCAGAGAACCAGGAATTCGGAACGCCTGACCGGGATAAGACGCACTTTAATACAGACCTGGCGCCCCTAATGGAAGAACTTGCCCCGGCATATCCGAAGGAAAGCGAAAAGTATCTGGAGGGCTACCGCCAAATCCGGGGCGATCAGGAGCTGGAGGACCGGAAATACAGAATCAATCCTCTGAACTTTATCGGCACCGGAGAAGAAGCGAAGCCGGCTCCCTTCTTCCGGATCCGGGTAGGTTCCAGGGACGCGGATACTTCCCTGATGATGACCATGATCCTGGCCCTGAAGCTGCTGGAGACCGGCAGGGTTTCGACGGATTATGAGATCGTCTGGGACGAAGGTCATGGCCGGGCGGACTATCCGGGGGAAGTGACAGAGTGGGTCATGCGGATTACAGCCGGAAGGTAGGAGAGGCGCTTTACATTATAAAAAAGGCTTCGGTCTGAGCTGAGCCGAAAAAGAATGATTGAAAAGCCGACGGCGATGCTGGAAAGGACAGCAGGCAGCCGCCGGCCTTTTTGCGCTTTACCTGGTTTTTACATAAATTATTCATAAGCAAGGTAGAGGAAAAGGATAAAATCCGTCAAAATGAAAGCAGTGGCTCAGTCATCAGGCACAGCCTGTCTCAATGGTTTGCCGATGGCTGAACGGTTTATACGAACAAAAAAACTGCAGACTTTAAATTTACAGGAGGAAGCATGAGGAGGATAAGGATGATTCGCGGATTGAAGGGCGGGGTGGCTGCTGTTATGCTGTGGCTGGCCGCGGCCCTTGTTTTATGGGGCTGCGCCGGTCCGGGGACGAAACAGGAGCAGGGATCCGGCACTGCTCTTAGGATTCTTTCCGGTTCTGAAAACCAGGAGCTGGAATCGATTCTGGAAGAATGCGCCAGAGAAACCGGGGTGGAAATCCAGATGGACTACCAGGGCTCTGTAGATATTATGCGGGAACTGCAGCAGGGGGCGGAAGGATATGACGCGGTCTGGCCCGCCAGCAGCATCTGGCTGTCTATGGGCGACCAGCAGCATCTGGTGAAGCACAATGAATCTGTCTCCCTGACGCCGGTTGTGTTCGGCATCCGCGAGAGCCTTGCGAGACAGCTGGGATTTACCCAGGGAGATGTGGCGGTGGAGGATATCCTTACCGCCATAGAAGAGGGAAAGATGAGCTTTTGTATGACCAGCGCCACCCAGTCCAATTCAGGAGCCAGCGCTTACATAGGATTCCTGTATGCGCTTCTTGGAAAACAGGAGGGTATGACAGAACAGGACCTGCAGGATCAGGCGCTGCAGAGCCGGATCCAGGCTCTTCTCTCAGGGGTAGAGCGCAGCTCCGGCAGCTCTGACTGGCTGAAGGAGCTTTTCCTGGAGGAAGATTACGATGCCATGGTGAATTATGAATGTTTGATTCTCGACGCGAACCGCCGGCTGACGGAAGAAGGAAAGGAGCCCCTGTACGTGGTCTATCCCTATGACGGCCTCTCCATTGCGGACTCTCCACTGGGGTATGTGGATCACGGGGATGAGACGAAGGAGGAAGCTTTTCTGGCTGTGCAGGAATATCTTCTCTCAGAGGAGGTTCAGAAAGAGATCGAGGCTACGGGAAGGAGGATACAGGCACAGGGAGTTTCCAGTGAGAATCAGGAGATCTTCAATGCAGACTGGGGGATTGACACAGAAAGGATTCTGACCTCCATTCAGATGCCGGAGGCAGACATTCTGATGGAGGCCCTGAACTTGTACCAGACCAGCTTCCGAAAGCCGTCTCTGAACCTGTACTGCCTGGATTTCTCCGGAAGTATGGAGGGCAGCGGCCAGGAGCAGCTGAAGGAAGCCATGGCCCAGATCCTGATACAGGAAAACGCGGCGGAAAACCTTCTGCAGGCCAGCGCCGGGGAAGTCAATACAGCGATTCTTTTCGATAACGGAATCAAAGTGATTCTCAGAGCGGAAGATGATTCGGATGAAGCGCTGCAGAAGCTGTACGATCAGATTGCGGAGGTTTCCCCATCGGGAGGAACCGATATTTATGAAGCGGCCGCCAGGGCCTATGAGCTGGCGGACGGGTATGATCTGAGCCAGTACACGCCGGCAGTGATTCTGATGACAGACGGAAAGTCAGAATTTCACAAAGCCAGGTTTGAGCGGGCCAGGGAGCAGTACGGCTTTGATATTCCTGTATTCTCAATTACGTTCGGAAGCGCGGATCCTTCCCAGCTGGAGGAACTGGCTGAAGAGACGGGAGGAAGAGTTTTCGATGGGACGGAGGACCTTACGGAAGCGTTCCGGAGCGTGAAAGGATACAATTAACCAGAGAGGGATGAAAAAATGAGTCAAAGAGCCAAAGAAACTTTCAGCATATTTCTTTCAGCGGCAGCAGCCCTGGGAGTATTCTGCTTCCTGTTTTTGGGACAGGGCTGGAACCTGATCCTGTGCATGGCGCTGGCGGCAGTCCTGTATCTGGCTTTGACCTTAATTCTGAAGCCCTCTGTCCGTATTGGCAGGACCGCCTTTTCCCAGGAAGAAAAGGGAGAGCATCTGCAAAGCCGCCTGGGAGAGGCCGGAGAGGACTACCGGCGGATGGTGAAGGCTGCAGGGAAAATCCGGGATGCCAACATGCGGGAACGGTGTGCCGGGCTTTTGCGCACGGCTGAAAGTATTTTAAAATATCTGGAGGAGAATCCTCAGAAGGTGACAGCGGCCAGAAGATATATTGATTATTATCAGGAGACAGCGGCCAATGTTCTGGAGAACTACACGGAGCTTCAGGAAACGGGACTGAATACGGCAGAGGTCAGGCGGCTGAAAAAAAGTACAGAGGAGACTGTGGAGGTTCTGCAGGAGGCATTCAGCCTTCAGTTCGAGAAGCTGATGCAGGATGAACTCATGGATCTGGAGACAGATCTGAAGCTTCTGCAGGAAAACCTGAAGCTGGAATCCGGGGCAGCGGCCTGGGATAGCGGGAAACAGAAAAAGTAAGGAATGTAAAGTATGAAGAAGAAAATATTTGGTCTCATCCTCCTGGCAGCCGTCATGGCGGCCATTGGAGCGATTTATTATCTCAGACAGGAAGCGCCCCGTCAGATCGCCGTGGACGGATATCTGGGCGGAGAAAAAATCGGTTTTCTGGAGGATGAGGAGGTACAAAAGATTCTAAAAGACCGGTATGGCATAACGGCAGACTACGCAAGGGCAGGCTCCCTGGATATGGTAACAGCGGATCTTGAGGGAATGGACTATCTTTTCCCCTCCAGCAGCACAGCCCTGGAGTATTACCAGGATCTTCACGGCGCGCCGGAGAGGAGCGAGATTATACTGAATACCCCCATTGTTCTGTATACCCACAGGATTGTGCTGGACGCTTTTGAAGAACAGGGGATCGCGCGTCAGCAGGAGGGCGTCTGGTACCTGGATATGGCAGAGCTGACAGCCCTTATAGAGGCGGAGACGCCCTGGAGCCAGATCGGACTGCCCCAGCTCTACGGAACGATCTCTGTAGATACGACGGATCCCTCCAGATCGAATTCCGGTAATATGTTCGAGGCCCTTCTCGCCAACGTGCTGAATGGGGGAGAAGTGGTAACGGCGGAAGCTCTTCCGAAAATTCTGCCGAGACTGCAGGCCATCTTCGCGAATCTGGGCTATATGGAGACCTCGTCCTCCGACCTTTTCAGCCAGTTTCTGCGAATGGGCGTGGGAGCCAAGCCGCTGATTGCCGGGTACGAAAGCCAGCTGATTGAATACGCGGCGGAAAATCCCACCCAGTGGGAGAGTATGCAGGAGGATATTGTTATGGTATATCCCACTCCCACCCTCTGGTCCGCCCACGTGCTGATCTCCCTGGATGAGAAAGGAACCGCGTTCCTGGAGGCTCTTCTGGACGAAGAGCTTCAGACCCTGGCCTGGGAGAAGCACGGCTTCCGCACCGGAAGCTACCTGGCGCCGGAGGGCTCAGATACAGGGAATCTGCCGGGAGTGGCAGATTCCCTGACCCAGATTACCCAGATCCCCACTTATGAAGTGATGCGGGAGATGATACAGGAGCTGTAAGGAGGCTGCATACCTTACATTTCGTAGCGCTCCGCGTTCACCATTTTAGAGGATTCCATTTTCCTCAGCATTTCCAGAATAGGGTGGTCTGCCCCGCGGTTTGCCTCATCTCCGTCCCGGACAGCGGCAATGTTTTTTCCCACCATCCGAACGGCCGATGCCTGGAGGGGACTGCAGATGACACAGGCACAGTTCCGGATGGAGAGCTTTTCCAAAATTAATTCCGGAGAGACAGATTCCTGAAGCTCGATGTAGGCAGAATTTTTGATTTCAACGCCTCCTGAAGGCAGAGAAAGCATTTCGGAATCAACGGTAACATGAGGAAGATTTTCCAGAATTTTCTCCTTGGTGAGAATCAGGCTGCGGCAGGACAGGTCCAGATCCTTTATGAGCTCCTTCTGCTGACTGGTCAGAAAGATATCACCGGAGACTTTTACGGCCTCCAGTCTGGAAAGGAGAGCCGCCTCAGCTTCATTTAGAAATAAATTGCCGTCGATAAATAGTCTGCTTCCATACTGAGCGAGAAGAGCTTCATTTAACCGGATATCACCATCCAGACAGGCATAATCCGAAGGGATTACTTGGAACTTTACTGTTTCGTCAAACATGCCGAAGAGAGAAGGCAGCATATCTTCCCGGGCAAGAACGCTGCGGGTCACAAAGGAAACTCCTTTATCTGCCAGTGAATCCAAATCTATGTCCGGATCCGTAATTTTTATCTGGTCCTTTGCGTAGTATTTTCCGTTTCGCGCTGCCCGAATGGGGAAATATTTATCCATGACAAAGACGTCCTCCAGTTCCCGGCAGTGGTTCGGAATCCGGATCAGGCTGCCGTTTGCGTGCAGCTTGCCGGGAAAAGCTTCCATACTTTCCGGTATTCTTACATCACCAGTTACATAGACTTCCCAAAAAGAAGAGAGCAGTCCTTCACTGCCGCTTTGGAGGGAGAGGGTTCCGTCCACAAATAAAAAGGTATTTGTCTCTGAAAACGTGTTTTCATTCAATTCAAAGTCTCCATTTACAAAGTGAAAGGAAACATCATCCGGTATTTCAAGAGTCCTTTCTACATTGATCGTTATAGGAAGTCCGCTGAGAATTCTTTTGCTGCTTTCACTGACCAGAAGAATATAAGCATTGAGTATGATCTGATTATAATGTCCGTAGTTTTCTTCTCTGATTTTTCTTGTATCGCAGATTTCGCAGTTAACAGTAAGATTTTCCTGCATCATTCATCATCCTTTCTGCTGTTTACAGTACAGCTGTTCCGTTTGTGTCAGTACCATACTTCGCGGAGACGTTTCCTTGCGGAGGCAAGGCGGGAACGCACAGTGCCTGGCGGAATATTGAAAAGCTTTGCGATTTCCGCAGAATTATAACCCTCCAGATACCGCAGAATAAACAGGGTTTTTTCTTCATCCGGCAGAATGTTCAGCATGTGAGAACAGTCAATCTCAGAGAAGGACGCGTCCTCATCTAAAGCTTCGGGAAGCTCCTCTGCAGCTGTTTCAAAGGCATTATGGCGGATGTGATCCACATATAAATTTTTTAAAGTCCGATACATCCAGGCTCGCTGCTGTCCGACTTCTAATGTTTCAAGCAGCGAGAAATTTTTGAGCGCCCGTACAAACGTCTCCTGAACCAGATCTTCTGCAAGAAGTGCATCGTGGGTCTTTTTCAGACACCATGCGGTCAGTTCTTTGTAGAAGCCGGCATACAGATCTTCTATC
>DVGK01000137.1 GCA_018712785.1 Candidatus Choladousia intestinavium
CGGACCTCACCGGGGAGCGGATTATAAGCTTGTGGGTGGACGAAACTTTATCGGCAGGGCAGCAGCTATGGATGTGGCGTTGGTGGATGACGATACTGTGTCCAGGGAGAGTCATGCATTGGTTACATATGATGTTAAGCACAACTCTTTTTCTCTTTCCCCGGGACAGAGTCGGGGAATCACCTATTGCAACGATGAACAGGTGGAGATGGTGCGTCCGCTGAATGCATATGACGTGATCGAGGTGGGGAAAAGCCAGCTTTTGTTCCTGCCATTGTGCGGTGAAAAATTTCAATGGAATGAGGAATGATGGATGGAAGATGTTTTTATGTGGTTAAATCAGCCGCTGTTTCAGGATAGTTTCATTCGAATATGGATGGCTGCAGCGGTTGGCACAGGATTCGTACTGGCTATGATTCTCATCCTTGTCTTGATTCGAAAAAGAAAAAAGAAGGAAAAAGCAAAGCTTGATGAGAAAGATCCGATTACTGAGAAGCCGGACCCTCTGCCGATTCTGGAACTTGCCAACCTCCAGGGTATCGGCAATCGGGAAGAACAGCAAGATGCTTTTGGAATTTCCCGCATGGAGCACCTTGAGGAGGACGGATTATTGGCAGTACTTTGTGACGGAATGGGCGGTATGGCCGAGGGTGGCATGATTGCAGCGGAGACAGCAGCGGAGATGGTTGGTATGTTTCCCTGGGAAAATGATAGTACTGTGGCGGATTGGATCAGGCAGCGAAGCGGTCGAGTCTATCAGCAATTCCGGGGACATGGCGGCACCACGTTGGTGGCCGCGCTGCTCAGAGGAAAGTTTCTCTCCTTCTGGTGTGTAGGTGACAGCGATCTCTTTTTGCTGCGGGACGGAAAACTTTATGCATTGAATGTCCGACAGGAGTACAAAAACGATCTGGTGCTGCGCGCCCTAGAGGGAACATTTCCGGTGGAAGAAGCGTTTTTCGATCCGCAGGCGGGAGCCCTTTCGGAATACATTGGAAAAGAGGATGTCAGGTGCGACTATACCTACATACCATTTCCCCTTCAGCCAGAAGACGTTCTGCTGCTTTGCTCGGACGGTGTGAGTGATACCCTGACCCTGAGACAAATCCGTGAGACGATGGCTTTATCACCCCAGGCATGCTGCGACAAACTGGAGGAAGAAATTCTGGCGGCGGGGAAACCAAATCAGGATAATTATACGGCAATTGTTTTGAAATATCATGGTAAAGGGGAGGGAGAGTAAATGAATAAAAAAAAAATCAGAAAGCAAATTATTGCTATTGTGCTGCTTGTGGTTGGACTTGTGGGTATAGTATTTGGTGTACTTGGGATCATTGGAGGAGGCGGCAGAATTGAGCCATATGAGGCCCGCCAAGGTATTGTTTTGGTGTATGCAGCTGCAACCGCATATAATGAGGATGGCAGCATTGAACAAATGGGCGGAACTGGGACGGGCTGGGCCGTTGGAAAGCCGGGCAAGCCTGTGGAGTATATTGTGACCAATGGTCATGTGGTGGAGGCTGCGTATACCTACCCCAAAATGTATGCGAACATGACCGGAACGGTTCAGGTCTATTATTCTGCTGCAGAGAATGATTTTGCCCAGGTTGAGGTGGTGTACTATTCTCCGCAGACGGAAAAGGATATTGCTATCCTAAAACTGCCAACCCCAACGAATAAGCGTGTTCCTCTTACGCTGCGGGAATCGGATTCTGTGAAAATGAGTGAGACGGCTTATGCTTTAGGTTATCCAGGGGATTCCTCCATAAGGCAAACGCTCCCAGCCTATGATCTGGACGATGTAACCATCACCAAAGGGATTATCAGCAATCGTGTGAATCCCAATTGGTCCACTTATGAGGCATTTCAGATGGATGTATCTATTGCAGCTGGTAATTCCGGCGGTCCGTTGGTGGATGAAGACGGTCGTGTTATAGGAATCAACTCCTCTGGGGCGGTTGATCAGGAGACAGGACTCATGCTTGGTATGAATTATTCCATTATCATTGATGAACTGACTAAAATTCTGGATCAGGAACGGATTTCGTATACAATGGCAGATGGTCTTAGCTGGGTGCCGGCATGGTTTGTCTATGTATTTCTGCCTGTCGGCATTCTGGCACTGGCAGGCGGTATCCTGCTGCTGTTGATGAGCATGGGAAAGGTCGGAGCTGTTCTGTCCTCTGCGGGAGGCGGAGAGCCAAGAAGAGCAGCTGCAAGAGGCGGTGGTCCCATGGGTAAGCATGCAGCCCTGCGGGGTGTGACGGGTAAATACGCCGGGCAGAGTTTTGACCTGCTGAAAGGAAAGGTCATTCTAGGCAGGAATCCCGCAGCCTGCAATATAGTATTTGACAAAAATACACCGGGTATCAGCGGACAGCACTGCCAGGTCGCCTATGATGCAACGAAAGATTGTTTTTTTATCACCGACCTGGGGTCTTCTTATGGCACATTCCTGGGTAATGGAAAAAAGCTGACAGCCAATGTAGAGGAGTCGATGTCTGCAGGGGATACGTTCTATCTATGCGACAATGCCAACAGATTTGTTGTAGTAAAGGAGTAGCCGCGTATGACAGATAGATATTGTTTAAACTGCGGGAGGCTTCAGCAAGTGTATGAAGAAGATATTTTTCTTCAGGAACCAGCGGTTATTTATCATCTCACTGCCGACGGCATGCTGCAAGAGGTTATGGAAATGCCGCTTTTAGAAGAAAGGGAAGGGTTTGTGATGTATACCGGAGATTTTTATGTAGAGCCTCTGGAAATCCAGATAGAGTTTTTAAAAAATGACAGTGCTCAGAAATGGTTAGAGGCACTGATTCTTCGGCACACGGATCGGGTGCGGCAAATCAATGACAGTTTGTGGGTGTTCGCAGGGATAGAGGAGGTGAGCGCATGAATCCGGAACGTATTTGTTTTGGCTGTTTTCAGGATAAGGAGCCGGGGAGTTTCTGCCCCCATTGCGGATTCAATGAAAACGAGGAGCAGCCATATCTTGCCCTGCCTTTGGGAACGCTCCTAAACGGACGGTATATGGTGGGCAAGGTTCTGGGAGTAGGCGGTTTTGGAATTACTTATTTAGGCTATGACTTGACGCTGGAGATCAAGGTTGCCATTAAGGAGTATATGCCCTCATCCATTGCTGCGCGGAATGTGGATCGGTACAATGTCACACTTACCGGACGGGTAGAAGAGGATTATCAGTATGGTATGGATCGTTTTCTGGATGAAGCGAAAATCCTTGCCAAGCTGCAAAATACTCCGAATATTGTTTCGGTACAGAATTATTTCAAAGAAAACAAGACGGCCTATTTCGTGATGGAATACATTGACGGGAGGAGTCTTAAGGCGTATCTGACCACCCAGGGGGATAAAATTCCATATACACAGGCGCTGACGATTCTTCAGCCCATTATGGAGGCATTGGTCCAGGTGCATTCCCTCAATCTTCTGCACCGGGATATCAGCCCGGATAACATTTACATTACTTCTCAGGGAGAAAGCCGGCTGCTGGATTTTGGAGCCGCGAGGTTTGCACTGGGTGATGGGAAAAGCGTGTCGGTCATTCTCAAGCATGGCTATGCGCCGGAAGAACAATATTCCAGTCACGGAAACCAGGGACCATGGACTGACGTTTACGCTATGGGCGCTACTTTATACCGCTGCATCACCGGAACGCTGCCGCCGGATTCTGTAGAGCGGATTCGCAGGGATACGCTGAAGACACCCTCCGAGCTTGGAGTTCGTATCCCGAAAAATATTGAACAGGCGATTTTAAAGGCGTTGTCTGTAAAAACAGAAGATCGTTTTTCCAATATGGAATCTTTTCTCCGAGCTTTGACAGGCAGGCTTTCCGTACAGGAACAGGTTGCTGCAAAAGTGAGTGAGCGTACCCGGGACTCAGCCATTGAGCAAACCGTGTATAGCGGGAGCAGCGATTGTATGCAAAAGCCTAACGCGTTTTTCAGATTCATTGACTATTTCAAGGCCAATCCTGTGATTGCCTGGGTTTCCGGCATCGGGCTGTTGATTGTGATTGCCCTTTGCATTATCCTTCCCATCGCGCTTTCCGGTGGGAGAAAAACCACACCGATCGGAGGCAGTGGAAGTTCGCCTGTTGTCAATGTTCCAAGTGCAACGCCAGACGCCACAATAGTACCAGACGCCACAATGGTACCGTCTGACCCGCCTGTCTCTGCAGCAGAGATGGAAACCAGGGATCTTGGAATTCTCAATGCCAGTATTGACATTCCCACGGATTATGTGGTAAGTGAGGATGGTTTCAATTTTGTGAATGAGGATAGAGGATGCGTCATCACAACCAGTTTCGTCTGGAATGTCGTAGTTCCGATTTATTCCCTGGCTGATGTGGAAGAGAACCGGGAAGAGATAGTGTCTTCAGTGATGACTGAGTTTGATGTGCCGGATTATACGATCCTTGAGGCCGATTCTGACAACATAGGAGGGCAGGAGGCGTATTGGATTCATTTTGAGGGAACAGACAATAAAGGCGTTTCTATGGAATTGATTTATATGGCAATCCAGGGTACCAATCCTTTTGGCTGCTATAGCCTGCTGGGTGCTTATCATAAGGGCGATGAGGCTGGCAAGGAAGAGGTGAATAAAGTCCTGCAAACCTTTCGATGCAATGGAACACCTGACATAACTTATAGTATGTGGTATAGCGACAATGTCGGAATAAAGATCATAATCGATGATTCCATTGCACAAGGGAGTGTGTGGGAGACAGAGATTCCATTGACAAATGGCGTGGCTGAGGTAATTGTTATATACCCAACGGAAGCTGCGAAAGAAGCCGGTTTGGGAAATATCGACTCTCCAGATTCAGGTGGGGTGGAAGTCGGATATGTTTCAGAGTATGGCTATAGTACGCCGGAGGAACTGCTTGACGCTCATGCAGATTCGGCGGCTGCTGCCGGAGGAACTGCGGGAGAGAGATATACTGCTGTCACGGGAGGAGCAGAGTGGATTTGTCAGAATTATACCATAAGTTCCTTTAGTTTCAGCAGCGCTGCAGCAGTTATCGATGGCCAGTGCTTCTATTTAAGCGCCATGTATAATGATTCAAATCAAGAGGCGGTAACAGCATTATGTAATCAGGTGATGGCAAGCGTTCGTTCATGGTAAGAGAAAGTTCCTCTGAACACTAAAGATAACCTGTCAGTTCCCGGGGCAAAAGGAGTATAATGCCCGTTTTGTGGGAGATGAACTTCTTACAGAACTTGTATTGTCTGGGTAGGAGGACGGAAGGAGAATACGGGGATGGATTTAGAAAAAGTTTGTTACGGCTGTTTTCGTGGAAAGTCAGGAGATACTCCTGTCTGTCCGTACTGCGGATTTAGCGTGGATGAGGAACAGCCTTTTCTGGCCCTTCCCATGGGGACTGTACTCCGGGGACGGTACCTCATGGGCAGGGTGTTGGGGGTAGGCGGCTTTGGCATTACCTATCTTGGATACGATTTGGTGCTGGAAATTAAGGTTGCTGTCAAGGAATATATGCCCTCTGGTCTTGCCATACGTCATACAGACCGTTATCGAGTGGTACAGACCGGGCTCAGAAAAGAAGATTACGAAACAGGGTTAGAACGTTTCCTGGGAGAAGCGAGAATCCTGGCCAAGCTCCAAGGAACCTCTAACATTGTTTCGGTGCAGGACTATTTCAAAGAAAACAACACAGCTTATTTTGTAATGGAGTATGTGGATGGCATGAGCCTGAAGGCCTATCTGGCCTCCCAGGGAGGAAAGATCCCATACGACCAGGCACTGGCCATCCTGCAGCCCATTATGGAGGCTTTGATCCGGGTCCATGGGTTGGGGCTTACACACCGTGATATCAGTCCCGACAATGTCTCTATTACTTCAGGAGGAGAGAGTAAGCTTCTGGACTTTGGTGCGGCGCGGTTTTCCTCAACAGACGAAAAAAGTGTTTCGGTGATTCTCAAACATGGTTTTGCGCCGGAGGAACAGTATTCCAGTCATGGCATACAAGGACCATGGACGGATGTTTATGCTATGAGTGCCACTTTGTACCGCTGCATTACAGGGGAACTTCCTCCTGATTCCATCCAAAGACTTCGTCAAGATACCCTAAAAAGGCCGTCACAGTTGGGGATTCTCTTGCCGGAGAAGCTGGAAGAGGCCATAATAAAAGCCATGGCGGTAAAAGCGGAAGACAGGTTTCCCTCCATGGTGGCATTTCTGCAGGCTGCCACAGGCAGGGACGGCAGGAGTGTTTCTTCTGATGTCGGGGAGGGGCGTGAGAGAGAGGCGTTGGGGAACAGGGGAACACAGGTGAAGTTTTCGAAAAAACACTTAGCTCTTAAAATCGCGGCACTGGCAGTATGCGGCACAATCATCGGAATAGGTATTTTGAAGCTTTTCTCGGGAATCGGTGTTTTGACCGATGCGAAAACTTCTGAACCATTGGCCTCGGCATCAAAATCGGGAAGCAGCAAGGCAGAAGGCAGCGAGGCAGAAAGCAGCAAGGCAGAAGGCAGCGAGGCAGAAAGCAGCGAGGCAGAACCTAGTGAGACAGAACCCAACGGCAATACGCAGACGGATTTGAACGATTATTCTAATGAGTATCTGAATCTTTTTATGAAGATCCCATCTGATTTCGAGGAAACCGAACCTGGGAGCGCTGTATTTACTTCGGCAGACGGAAGCTGCTCACTTCAAATTGGATTTTATACTTACTGGTTAGGATTCCCCGTATATTCCTTGGCAGATGT
>DVGK01000138.1 GCA_018712785.1 Candidatus Choladousia intestinavium
ATCCTGAACGAAGTAACCGCAAAGGGAGACGAGATCGAAGATCCCAAGAATCCTGATGAACCCAAGACTCCGGAAGGAGGAGATGAGGAAGAGGATACGCCGGAGAGCCCGGATGCAAGCCTGACAGTAAATAAGACATCAGACGTGACGGAAGGGGAGACTGTAGGACTGGGAGATACCATTACCTACACGATCACGGTAACCAATGACGGAAATGTTCCTTACTACAATGTAGAAGTGACGGATAAGCTGGACGGAGTGGAAATTCAGGAAAGCGCAGAATATACTGTAAGCGGCGAAGGCCAGGTAATGATCTCTGAGCTGGCAGTAGACCAGACGGTAACGATCACAGCAACCTACGTAGTGACATCTGATGACATTCTGGCAGGAACAATCCTGAACGAAGTAACCGCAAAGGGAGACGAGATCGAAGATCCCAAGAATCCTGACAAACCCAAGACTCCGGAAGGAGGAGATGAGGAAGAGGATACGCCGGAGAGCCCGGATGCAAGCCTGACAGTAAAAAAGACTTCAGACGTAGCGGAAGGGGAGACTGTAGGACTGGGAGATACCATCACCTACACCATCACAGTAACGAACGATGGAAACGTACCGTACCACAACGTAGAAGTAACGGATCAGCTGGACGGCGCAGAGATTCAGAATGGCGAGGATTACACCGTAAACGAAGAGGGTAAGGCAGTGATTTCTGAGTTGGCAGTAGGCCAGACAGTAACGATCAAAGCTACCTATGTGGTGACCTCAGATGACATTCTGGCGGGGACAATCGTGAATGAAGTAACCGCAAAGGGAGACGAGATCAAAGATCCCAATAAGCCAGATGAACCCAAGACTCCAGAAGGAGGAGACGAGGAAGAAGACCCCACAGAGGATATCAATCCAAGTCTGACAGTAGTAAAGACCTCTGACGTACCGGAAGGTGAGAAGGTAAGCCTGAATGATGTAATTACCTACACGATTACAGTAAGCAATAGTGGTAATGTACCGTACAAGAATCTGATCGTAGACGACAAACTGGAAGGAGCTCAGATCCAGTCCGGAGCAGACTATACGGTAAATGAGGATGGCAACGCGGTGATTGCAGAGCTGCACGTTGACCAGACTGTGACCATAACAGCAATCTATACGGTAACAGAAGCGGATATTTCCGCGGGAACGGTTCACAACAGTGTAGCCGTAACCGGTGATGAGATACCGGATCCTACACCGGATCCAGAAGATCCCAAGGTTCCGGAAGGCGAGGATGAGGAAGATGATCCCACCGACGACCGCAACCCGCACCTCTCCGTAACCAAGACCGTTACCTCTACGCCTGCGGCGGCGGACGGCAGATACGTAGTGGGTGAGACCATTACCTACCAGGTAGTTGTCACCAACGATGGAAACCTGACCCTGACGGATATCACGGTAACAGACGCCATGACAAGACCGGACGGAACCGGCACAGTTCCCAGCGGACTGGAGCAGGGGACGACAGTGATTGACAGACTGGCTCCCGGTGAGTCCAGAACCCTCACTTACGATCACGTAGTGACAGAGGCAGATCTGGGCGGAACTCTTGCCAATGCGGTGACAGTGGGCGGAACGCCGGAGATTCCGGATCCCAATCCGGATCCTGCAGATCCCGAACCTCGTCCCCAGGATGAGACCACCACAGAGGTGACCACAGAGGATCCCAGCAACTGTACGATCACTGTGACGAAGCAGACGGTGGACGCTCTCAACGATGAGATGATCATCGTAGCGGAGGGACAGTTCTACGCAGCGCTGTTCTCAGACGAGGCCCTGACTCAGAGAGTAAGCGATGTGCAGACTATTTCCTTTAATGGAAATCAGGCATCCTCCGCGACTGTATTCCAGAATCTGAAGAGAGGTACCTACTATGTGGCTGAGACAGATGCAAACGGCAATGTCATTACCACAGGTGAGTATGATGGAGGCGCATATGTACCACAGTATCCGGATGGAAACCGGGTGGTAATTACAGAAAATGCCGCTTCCGCGAACTTTACCTTCAACAATGGCTTCGTGGTAATGCCGGACGGTTTCTATATCGCCAAGACCATTACCATTACCAAAGAGGTAAAGAGTATCTCCGGAAAGGCTATGAATGTAAATGATACCTTCTATGCAGGAATCTTTACAGACGCCGGGTATACCCAGCTGGCTGATACGGTAAGCCAGAATATTGTGGCTCTGGATCTGAACGGAAAGTCTTCTGTAAGCGCGGAAGTTCAGGTAAGCGTTCCTCAGAATGATGAAGCCCTGCAGCTTTACATTACAGAGGTTAATGCAGACGGAACGCCTGTGGAAAACCTGGATGACTTTGGCTACAATGTGGAGATTGATAATGTGTCCGTGACCCTGTCCGAGACTTCAGCAGACGCGGCTGTGACCATTACGAATACCTCCACAGAAGAAGAGGTTCAGTCTGAGTGTGAAAACACAGAGACAAACAGCAGCACATCCGGGGATAGCAGCGATGGAAATACTTCCTCCAAAGCTGCCAAGAGCGTAAAGACCGGTGATGAGACAAACATCACTCTGTACGCGGCGCTCCTTCTCGGAGCAGCATTCATCTTCTTCGCGGCAGCAGTTTCCAGGAGAAGAAAAGAGAACTGAAAAGAAACAAGTGAATAAATAAACTGCACACAGCCAAAGGCCCCGACGGAAAACCGCCGGGGCCTTTGAAGTCTAACAATCTAACAATAGAAAATTCGCGGAGCGTATTTTTGACCGCCTCCTGCTTATAAATAAAAAAGATTTTCACAATATGGTTTAGATTACGCTTTCCGGGGAATCCGCCGTAAATATCAGGTTTGTAAGGTACTGTCTGACCATTTCTGACGGCTTATTTCGCGGTCATCCTTCTCCTGTCTGGTCAGAGAGACGCTCTATATTCGCCATGCTCTGGCGTTTCTTTTCCCGGGTACAGTGGGCGTAATACTTCAGGGTAATCTGGGGAGAAGAATGGCCCAGCAATTCTGATAAAATCTCGATTCCCATATTCTGTTCCAGGCATCTGGTCGCAAAGGTATGCCGCAGGGTGTGCATATGGACGCCCGGAATCTCCAGCTCTCTCATAATCCGGCCCAGACGCTGCTGCATAGTCCTTGGATCACGGCAGCTTCCTCCTCTCCCGGGGAAGAGAAATTCCCGGGATTCAGGATTGGCTCGGCCGCTTTTTTCTCTCAGGCAATTTAATAAAAATCCGGGAAGCGGAATCTCCCGAAGGGATGATTCTGTTTTGGGCGTATTGAGAACCAGCTTTGTTTTCTTTCCTCCTTCCTCGGCAGTGACTCTCTGAACGGAATGCCTGATCTGAATGCTCTCATTTTCAAAATCCACATCCTCCCACTTAAGAGCACACAGCTCTCCTACCCTGAGCCCCGTATACAGGCAGAGCAGGTATTCCAGTTCCTGTGTCTCATCGATTTTCTTTTCCAGGAGGATCTGCTCCTTTTTTGTAAGAACACGGGGCGGCGTTTTCCTGGCTTTCGGCGTCCGGATCTCCCAGTATGGATTCTGAACGATCAGCTTTGCGGCGGCAGCGGCCTGGAGGAGCGTTTTCAGAAGACGGCATACACCCTGGAGCGTGGAAGGAGCCATCGTATTCTGAAGACGGTTTACCAGCTCCTGTATCTTTTCTCTGGATAGCTCCGTCAGCTTCACGTCTCCCAGACCAGGATAAATATGATTTTTCAGTATCCTCCCATATCCTTCCCAGGTACTCTGCTTTATGTGGGGCCGCGCCATTGCCTCCAGCCAAAAGTCCCCCCATTCCCGCAGAGTGCCGTCTCCATAGGTCTTCACCGCTGGAGTCTCCTGGCACAGCTGGGCTTTTATCAGTATCAGCTTTTTCTTTACCTCCCCATACTGTTTTCCGTAAATAGAACAGAATATAGCCTTTCCGTTCATTTTTCGTCCTTTGATATAACGCCCTTCCCAGCGTCCGTCCTTCCTCAGATAAATGTTTTCGCCTTTCCTCGCCATGTTTAATCCCTCCTTCATCATCTTCCCGCAGGGCCTTTTCCGGATACCAGAATATCTGCCTCTTGGGACGGCTTATTTGACGGCTTAACCAATACTGTGACTTTTCGCATAATTATGAGACAATTAACCAAAAAGCTGTCAATAGTATAAAATTTTATATGAGGATTTTATAGAATGAAGTGTTTTCATTTGACCTTTTTTATGATTCATGCTATAATGTTCCAGAAAAAGGCACTATTTTATCGTATTTTTGCAATATAAACCATATTGCGAAAAAGACCATGACAGCTTTTATTCATGACAATAGAAAGTTCGCGGAGCGTGTTTTCTATTGTCTGCGCTTTAGTATAGACCGAAATTCTGTATTGATGCAGGAAGTCTGCAGCAAGGAGACGATCTGAAGCAGGGAGGCCTGGAAGTGTGGGGCAGGGACTTAACGGGAGAGAAATTCGGGAAACTGACCGTTTTGGAAAAAACGGAAGGAAGGAGCCAGGGGTATATTCTCTGGCGGTGCCGGTGTGCCTGCGGACGGGAAATCCTTGTGAGTACAAAGAAGCTGGTACAGGGAAGTATAAGGGACTGTGGATGCGTTCCCAGAGAAGATGCCAGACGGGGACGTTCAGCTGAAGATTTGACAGGACAGGTTTTCGGAGCTCTGACGGTTCTCTATCAGGCTGAAAGCCGAAAGGGACGCACCCGCTGGGTCTGCCGCTGCCAGTGCGGCAGAGAGACAACGGTGAACGCCCATGAGCTGAAAGCAGGAAAGACGAAAAGCTGCGGCTGCGGATCCCACATCCGGAGAGGGCTGGACCTCTCCGGTCGGAAGTTTGGGAGACTGACCGCTCTTTATCCTGTGGATAAGAGAGATCATAAGGGCTCTGTGTACTGGCATTGCCGCTGTGAGTGCGGTCAGGAGCTGGATGTGACAGGAGACAGCCTGGTGCAGGGCGGATACCGAAGCTGCGGATGCCTGAAGAAGGAACTGCAGCAGGAGATTCCGAACCGGCTGCATCGGGGAGACGGGACCTGTCTGGAGAGAATCGAGAGCCAGAACCAGCGGAGAGATAATACCAGTGGATTCAGAGGCGTGTACAAGGTAAAAGAAGGACGCTACCGGGCTGGTATTGGATTTAAAAGGAAGAGATTTTATATCGGCAGCTTTGGCAGCTTTCAGGAGGCGGTACAGGCAAGGCTTCAGGCCGAGACGCTGATCTATGAAGGGTATGTGAAGGCGTACCGGGAGTGGGAAAGCAGAGCCGGGGAGGATGACCGATGGGCCAAAGAAAATCCCCTTATCTTTGAGGTGAAACGGGAAAACGGGAGCTTTAAGATCTGGACGAATATGACGGGCGAGGGAGAGATAAATGGGAGAAAGGACGTTGCCAAAGGGAACTCTTCGGATGTGTGTCGATGAAGAGAAGAACGGAGTTTATTCCGGCAGGATTTATACAAAATTCCGGAGAGAGGGATTCCTCTTCATGAATATAGGAGAGGTCCTTCTGATTGGTGAAAAGATTTTTAATGAGGCAGGTTTTCCCATGGCCTTCCAGGAGAAAAGGACTTTTGTGAAAAACAAAGCTGAAGGAATGCGGAAGCCCAGGGAGATGGTGATGGCGGATCAGGAACTCAGGTCTTTTAGAGGAAGAATTTATACTGCGGATATTATTGTGACTACAAGACGCCGGTGCGGCTGGCAGGGGATTTTTTTAGACGGGAACGGACAGCAGGAAAGATTCGGGAGCGAAATGGAGCTTTTAGGGATGCTGCAGAAGGCGCTGAAAAGCAGGAACGAATCCGGAAACTTGCTTGTGTAAGAAACGCATGAAAATATCCAGGACGCATTTCAAGGAGTGGTACGGCAATGAAAACAGATGCGGGATATACAGTTTTAGAAGAAAGAAAACCGCTGCGCGTAGAAATAATGGGAAGCTTCCGGATTCAAAGCGCATATGGAGAGATGAATGAAAAAGGGCTCCATTCCAGAAAGGGACTGAAGCTTCTGGTCTATCTTCTCCTTCACAGAAACAGGACCGTTTCCGTCCAGGAACTGGAAGAGGCTGTCTGGGGGGAGGGGAAGTCTGACAATCCGGCGGGAGTGTTGAAAAATCTTGTATACCGGCTGAGAACTCAGCTGAAATTTTTGGGCCAGGAATCTTTCATCCTCAGCGGGCAGGGATTTTATGCCTGGAATCAGAGTGTAAAGGTTCAGATCGATGTGGAGAGGTTTGAAGAGGCATGGGAGCGCGCGCGCCAGTGTGAGGAAAATCGTGTACAGAAAAGACAGGAAGACCTTTTGCCGGTGGTGGAGGCCTATGAACATACTGTAAAGTGCTACGGAGGACCGATTCTGGAGCACCTGGCTGAAGAGACATGGATGCTGACCCTTTCCACTTATTACAACTCTATGTATTCTGAAGCAGTAAAACGGCTGGCCAGTCTGTATCGTGAGACCGGAGAGTATGAGAAGATGACCGAGATCTGCCAGAGGGCATCCTCCTACGATCTTTTGGATGAGGAGCTGCACTACTGGGTGGCTGTCGGACTGTCAGGCCAGAGGAAGTATCAGCAGGCGCTGGATTACTGTGAGGATGCCAGAACTCTTTTAAAAAAGAGATTAGGCATATCCAGCCTGGATATATTGGAGAAGGCTTATGCGGAGATTCTGCAGACAAGCCGGACGGCAGAGAAAAAGAGTATGAAAGATGTATTCCAGGAGGTCAGTGAGGAGGAGAAGCCTCAGTCCGTGTTCTACTGTGAGTATAGTATCTTTCGTCAGATCTACAGAATTGAGGCCCGCCGCCTGGAACGTATGGGGATATCTGAGTATATTATGCTTCTTACCGTCAGGATAGCCCAGAAAAATCTGGATGAAGAACAGACGGCTTTTATCCGCAGAAGAGCCATGGAGCGTCTCAGGGAGGCAATCTGCGGTTCTCTGAGAATCGGAGACGTGGTTTGCCAATATGGAGGGAGTCAGTATATTATTCTTCTTCCGATTTGTACGTATGAGGATTGTGAAAGAATCGGAAAACGGCTTACGGCTAAATTCTCTGAAAAATTCCGAAACCCGCTGGTCAGCATGAAGTATGAGATGGAGGAGGTTTCTATGACCTGGGGAAGCATCGGTGAGGGTCAAGAGCCGGCGCCGCGGCGGGAATCCAGGATAAGACTGAAAAAGAATCCAAAGAGCTCAAAGGAGTCCGTTTGAGGGCTTCTTTTTTTGTTCATGATAATAGGAAGCTAATTTATGGATTCTCAAAGCAGGAAAAAGGTGATATACTCAAAGCAGCTTTTGCGAAGGAGTAGGAGACAAAGAGATATGAGTAAGAGTGACTGGTACGAGGCCGGAGAACAGATTAAGAATCTGGTGCAGGATGCCATTGACCATAAGGATTTCTCCCAGCTTAGCAATACGATTACAAACGTGGTGAACCGCACCATGGATGAACTCCAGCAGAGCCTGAAGGATTCTTTCGAGGCTATGGGGAAAAAAGAGTCCGGAGAGCGGCAGGAACCGGAGAAGGAGTCCTTTGACCACAGGGCGGCGGCAGAACGGATCCGGCGGAATATGCGGGAGAAACAGCAGGCGAAGAAAAAAGAGCCGGAGACGAAGCCGGTAAAGTACAGACGGCCTCCGGGCATTGTTTCAGGAAATGTTATGGCCTGGACCGGGTATGGCATGACCTTTATGTTCGGCCTGACTCTGATTATCACAGGAATGGCGGATTATACCATGGGGATTTCCGGAATGGAGATGGCATACGGAACCCTGGGGCTGTTTTTTGCCCTGAGTTTGTGCGTTGGCACGGGAGGCAGCAGACGGCTGGGACTGGCCAAAAGATTCCGCAGATATATGCAGATTATAAAGGACAGAAGCTTCTGCACAGTGGAAGAGCTGGCTTCCGGTACGGGAAGGAGTATAAAACAGGTGCGCAGAGACCTTCGGAGGATGGTACAGAAGGGATTTTTCCCGGAGGGCCATCTGGACCGGAAGCAAACATGTCTGATGCTGACCAATGAAACGTATCAGCAGTACCTGACAGCGCAGCAGGAGTATGACCGGCGCTCTCTGTACGGCGAAGAGGCCGGGGCGGAGGGCCGGAATTCCGGAATGGAGGCCGCTGGCCGGAAGGAGGACGGGAATGAACCGGCTTCTCATGAGACCGATGAATGCAGAGAGCTGATTCAGGAAGGAGAGAAATACATCCTTCATATCCACCAGTGCAACGACCGGATTGAGGATCCGGAAATGTCCGGGAAGCTGGACCGCCTGGAGCTTTTGATCACCAGGATTTTCAGGGAGGCGAGGAAGAATCCGGATACGGCTGCCGATCTGAAGAAAATGATGAGCTACTATCTGCCCACGACGAAAAAGCTGCTGGACGCCTACTGCGAGCTGGACGCGCAGCCGGTAAAGGGGCAGAATATAGAAGGGACCAAGAAAGAGATTGAAGACACTTTGGACACTCTGAATACAGCCTTTGGAAATCTTCTGGACAGTCTGTTTCAGGAGACAGCCTGGGATATATCATCGGATATCAGCGTTCTGGAGACTATGCTGGCCCAGGAAGGGCTCACAGGACACAGATTCGGTTCCGGAAAAGAAAAATAAAGCATGAGCTTACGGAGGAAAAGATATGAGCGATCAGTTTAAAGAGTTTGAAGAGGCCCCGGCGCCTGTGCTGACCTTCGGCGACCCGGTACAGGAGGAGCCCCAGCCGCAAGCAGAAGAAAAACCGGCGGAGCCTCAGCTGGATGAGAGCATTCTTACAGAAGAAGAGAGAAAGATGGTGGATGATTTCAGCCGTCAGATCGATCTGCGCAATTCCAACGGAATCCTCCAGTACGGAGTGGGAACCCAGAAGAAGATGGCGGATTTCTCTGAGAATGCCCTGAAAAACGTCAGGACCAAGGATCTGGGAGAAGTGGGAGATCTGATCTCCAATCTGGTGACAGAGCTGAAGAGCTTTGACGCGGAGGAAGAAGAGAAGGGATTTTTAGGACTGTTCAGAAAATCCGGAAATAAGATTACGGCCATGAAGGCCAAATATGACAAGGCCGAGGTAAACGTTGAGAAGATCTGCGAGGTGCTGGAGAAACACCAGATGCAGCTTATGAAGGATGTGGCAGTTCTGGATAAGATGTATGGTCTGAACCTTACGTATTTTAAAGAGCTGTCCATGTACATTCTGGCAGGAAAGAAGCGTCTGGAGGAAGTCAGGAGAACGGAGCTTGTCAAACTGGTGGAAAAGGCAAAGAAGTCAAATCTGCCGGAAGACGCCCAGGAGGCCAAGGATCTGGAGTCCATGTGCGAACGGTTTGAGAAAAAGATTCACGATCTTGAGCTGACCAGGATGATTGCCATTCAGACGGCTCCCCAGATCCGCCTGGTACAGTCCAGCGATTCTATGATGATTGAGAAAATTCAGTCTACAGTGGTAAACACCATTCCGCTGTGGAAAAGTCAGATGGTGATCGCTCTCGGCGTGGAACATGCCAATCAGGCTGCAAAGGCCCAGAGAGAGGTTACGGATATGACGAACCAGCTCCTTCGGAAAAACGCAGAAGCTTTGAAGACCGCTACGGTAGAGAGCGCCAAAGCTTCCGAGAGAGGGATTGTGGATCTGGAGACTCTGAAAAATACGAACGCGGCTCTTATCTCTACCTTTGACGAGGTCCTGAAGATTCAGGAGGACGGAAGGAAAAAACGCCGGGAGGCAGAGGCGGAATTAAACCGCATGGAAGCGGAGCTGAAGAGCAAGCTTTTGGAAATTCACCGGTAAGAGAACAGAAGAGTGGGCAGGGGCTCACTCTTTTGTACAGATGACGGCATCAGAGAGGAGGCATGAGAACAGGGTGAGAATCTATACCATTACGCAGTGGTTTCTTTTCTTTTATATTTACAGCTTTATTGGATGGATATGGGAGTCTGCTTATGTGTCAGTTCTGCAGAAGCGATTTGTAAACAGAGGATTTTTGAAGGGACCTTTTCTTCCGATTTATGGGAGCGGGGCTTTGTGCGTGCTGGCGGCTGCCCTTCCTGTTTGGCGGGATCCTGTGAAAACCTTTTTCGTGGGAATGGCGGCTGCCACCGTTCTGGAGTATATTACGGGTGCTGTGATGGAAAGGATTTTCCGGGTAAGATACTGGGATTATACGGGCAAGTTCCTTAATATCCACGGCTATATCTGTCTTGCCTCCGCTCTCTGCTGGGGCGTGATGTCTCTGATTCTGACCCGGTGGGTACACTTTTATATATCAGAGCTGGTATGCGCGATCCCCCAGCCCTATGCGTCCTGGGCTGTCCTAGTGATTACGCCTGTATTTACGGCAGACTTTGTCACTTCCTTTACAGTGGCCTTCCACCTGCGGGAATTCCTGGAACAGAACGGACGAATTCAGGAAGAGCTTAAGAAGCTTCTTGAGAAGAAAAATTTTCTGGAGGATTCGATTCAGGAGGCGGGCGAGAAGGCCAGGGTGCAGATTGCCCAGGAACTCCGTGAGCTGTATATGAAGATCGGCGAGCAGAAGGAACGGATGTACCGCGTCTATACTAAGTCTGTCCGGGGGCTTCTCAGAAGAAATCCAACGGCGTATTCCAACCGTTACCGGGAGACCTTCAGTGAACTGAAGAAAAACATTCTGGAAAACTGGAAGAAGATTATGGAGGACAGGTTTTAGACAGCAGGAGTAAAGTTCGCGGGCGGATTTCCGGGGCTGTCCGGACAGCGCGCAGACGCGTCAGAAGGAGGAGAAAATGGAGAACTACCAGACGGAAGAAGAGTTTGTCAGCGGTTTCTGCAAAAAGCAGAACCAGACCCGAACGGTGCTGTGTGAGATGGAAGTGGATCCCCAGGGAAACCGGCGGCTTTGCGGGGCAGACTGCGCCTACGGCAGATGCGAGCACAGCGGCACCTGCGGGCTTATGAGACAGATCATATGATTGAACTGGAAAGATTTGAAGAAATGGTTTATGAGATTACGGATACGCTGCCGGAGGATTTTTTCCGGGAGCTGCATGGGGGCGTGATGGTACAGCCCCAGAGCAGGCTGCATCCGGCCGCGGTGGACGGAGATCTTTTTATTCTGGGAGAATACCGGAGAGACCGGCATCTGGGGCGTTTTATCGTGCTGTATTACGGCTCCTTTCTGCGCTGTTTTCCGTCCCTTGAGCCGGAAGGGATGCGGGAGAGAATCCGGAAAGTGATTCTTCATGAATTCCGCCACCATCTGGAATCCCTGGCGGGCGAAAGAGACCTGGAGATTGAGGATGAAATAGAGATCTCCCGGTATAAATACAGGAAAGAAAGGCAGAAAATACTTGACGAATAAAAGGACAGGAGATAGAATAAATGAAGTGGACTTTTTGGGGCGGACAAATGTGCGCGAGGAAAAGACACTGAGGAGAACATGAAAAAAAGACTGGAGGAATAATATGAAACCGTATCGCGAGATGAGCAAAGAGGAACTTCGGAAGGAGTATCAGGTACTGGAAAAGAAATATCAGGAAGAAAAGGCAAAGGGACTGAAGCTGGATATGTCCAGAGGAAAACCCTCTCAGGCACAGCTGGATCTTTCCAATGGGATGATGGATGTGCTGAACAGCCGCTCGGATATGAAATGTGAGACAGGCGTTGACTGCAGGAATTATGGAGTGATGGACGGAATTCCGGAGGCCAGAAGACTCCTTGCGGATATGTCTGAGGTGCCGGAAAAGAATATTCTGATTTATGGAAATTCCAGCCTGAACGTGATGTTTGATACGGTATCCAGGGCCATGTCCATGGGTGTGTGCGGCCATACCCCCTGGTCTAAGCTTGACAAGGTAAAATTCCTCTGTCCAGTTCCCGGCTATGACCGTCATTTCGGAATTACAGAATTTTTTGGCATAGAGATGCTCAATGTTCCTCTTCTGGAGACAGGACCGGATATGGACATGGTAGAAAAACTGGTGTCTGAGGATCCGGCAGTTAAGGGAATCTGGTGTGTGCCGAAATATTCCAATCCTACAGGTATTTCCTATTCAGATGAGACGGTCCGCAGATTTGCTCATTTAAAGCCTGCGGCTGAGGACTTCAGAATTTTCTGGGATAACGCGTATTCCATTCACCATCTGTATGACGACGACCAGGACGTAATTCTGGAGCTTCTTACAGAGTGTGAGAAAGCTGGCAATCCGGATATGGTTTATAAATTCATTTCCACCTCAAAGGTAAGCTTCCCTGGCTCCGGTATCGCGGCCATGGCAGCCTCTGAGGCGAATCTGGCGGACGCCAGAAAGGCCATGTTCTATCAGACCATCGGCCATGACAAGCTGAATCAGCTTCGCCACGTGCGCTTTTTTAAAGATATGGACGGCGTCAGAGAGCACATGCGCAAGCATGCGGCCATTATGCGGCCTAAGTTTGAAGCTGTTCTGGACGTACTTGAGAGAGAGCTTGGGGGTCTTGAGATCGGAAGCTGGGTAAAGCCCAAGGGAGGCTATTTCATTTCCTTTGATTCCATGGAAGGCTGCGCGAAAAAAATTGTGGCCAGGGCAAAAGAGGCCGGGCTGGTTATGACCGGCGCAGGGGCTACCTTCCCCTATGGAAAAGATCCAAAGGACAGCAATATCCGCATCGCTCCCTCCTATCCGACTCCGGAGGAGCTGGCTGTGGCGGCGGAGATTTTCGTCCTCAGTGTGAAGCTTGTAAGCATTGAGAAGCTTCTGGGTGAATAAGCCGCGGCAGGGACGCGGATCTGCGTGAATGATAAATCCTGTATTCCTTTTTAATTTATTACTGAACGGGAATACAGGATTTTTTCTTGCCCCGGGCTTTAATATAGGATATAATGGAAAAAGAGTTGCTCTGGCGCGTTTAGAGCGTGTCTGCGCCAGAGAGGATAGGAGGAACAGCCATGAAGCGGTGTATCATATGCGGAAATACGGGAGACGACAGCAGTACCGTCTGCAGTGTTTGCGGGAATCCATATGTAGATATGTCAGACAGTTTCGGAGAGGATTTTGAGGAGAACTTGCAGGAAGAGAATCAATCCGCAGATCAGAAAGAAGATCCGGCTGCCGGGGAGGCAGCTTCAGAAAAGGCGGAGCAGGCAAGAGAGACGTCGGAGAAAGCGGAAGAAGAGCCGCCTGAAGCCCTGGAAAAGAGAACGGAGGAGCCGCCTGCCGATTCGGAGAAAGCGGCAGAGCCGAAAGAGAACCGGCCGGCTCAGGAGAAGAAGGCATACGGAACAGCTCCCGGACAGCAGGAAGCCCAGAGAGCGGGCAGAACGGCCAGAGCCCACAGGAGCAGCGCGGGACCGCAGATTTACGGACAGGGGGAAGCTGGCCCCTACAGCCAGGGGAGGACCCGGCAGGCGGCAGGCAGACCGGCCGGAGGAGCTCATTCCGGAGTGGGAAAGGCTCCGGCCAGGCAGCCCCAGGGCGTTAAGAAATCCGGCGGAGCAGCCGCAGAAGGAGCAGCCAGGCGAAGACCGGTACAAGGGCAGGGAAGACCGGCCCAGAACCAGGGGAGACCGGCGGCAGGCAGAGCTGCGGGAACGGAAAGGACAGCTGCGCGCAGGCCGGCAGGCACAGAAAACATACAGCCCCGCCGTCCAGCTCAGGGCGGAAGCGCTTCCCAGCAGCAGCCTGGAGGCGCCAGGACGTCTGTGCAGAGAAATATGCCTCAGGGAAACAGGCAGCCTTATCCACGGCAGCCCCAGCCGGCTCCGGGTATGTATACCCAGGGAAGAGCTCAGGGATATGGAAATTACCGTATACGGGAAACGGCCAGAGCGGCCCTGCATTCTCCCATGTTCTGTATTATGGCTCTTTTGTACACCGCTTTTCTGATCGGATCCATTGCGGCGATCTTTATGCAGGAGCTGAATTATTCCCAGTATGCCAGAATCGTATCGGCTATTAATGTTCCGGCTCAGTTCGTCAGCTATGTGGATGATCTCTTTGAAGTGGTGGCTATGCTGGATACGGACGCGGTGGTTCTGAATCTGGTTCTGAAGATTCCCGATGTTTTATTCTGCCTTGGCTTATGGCTGATCTTCTTTATGTCAGGGGCGAAGAAGCAGGAAATGTCCGGAGCAGGCTTCCTGCTTGGCAAGATCGCGGTGATTGTCCGGACGATTATGGCCTGTGTGGCGATGGTAGCGTGCCTGATTATTTCTGTGGCTTTCCTGGTGGCAAGCTGGGTATCCGGTTCACAGGTTACGGTAGTGGTTTCCGCGGTGCTTTTGGTTCTTATGATTGTGGTGACTATGATGGTGATCATGTATTACGCAAGTTACCTTGGAACCATTAAAGTGTGCAGGCTGAACGCGACGACAGGAGAAAGCTATGGAAATGTGTCAGGTTATCTGGCAGTGATGAGTATTCTTCTGGCGCTTTTCTCAGTGATCAACCTTCTGTCCGCTATCGTAAACGTGGAGATTTCCGGACTGGTAAGTTCTGTTGGCAACATCGGATGGCTCGCTCTCTTTGCTGTATGGATTTTCCGATACAGAGGGGATATGAGCGAATATGAAGAATAATTAAAAAATTGTTTTGGCCCCTGTGAGACTGTCTTTATAAAAGGATAGTTTCATGGGGGTTTTTATATATGGGAGGCCTTTCGCTTCCCTGCAGAATGACAAAATCAAAAAAGCAGAAAGGAAAATAAAAATGAATTTTGCAGCAGTATTTCATATTTCCGGCAGCCCTTGCTGCTACCCTTTGAATGAGAATGAAATGGCAGTAAATCTGAAAACAGGAAAGGACGTGGAACGTGTCTGGATCTGTTATGGAGATCCGTATCTGAAAGGGATAGCCGGCAGCAAAGAAAAGTGGGAAGGGATCCGTCGGGAGATCACAGAGAAAAAGGATCTGGCTCACCATATCTGGTGGTCTGCCGTGCTTTGTCCCGATTATAAGAGACTGAAATATTATTTTATTTTGGAGGCTGCCGGTGAGACATGGTATTATCTCGAAAACGGATTTATGACCCGGGAGCAGATGGATCTGGAAGAAAGGATGCTGCAGTATTTTATTTTCCCGTGGATGAATCCTGCCGATATCTGCAGAACTCCGGCGTGGGTAAGAGATACCGTGTGGTATCAGATTTTTCCGGACCGGTTCTGTAATGGAAACAAGGAGAACGATCCCTGCGGAGTGCAGAAGTGGCGAAAAGGCCCGGTAACAAACGATGAATTCTTCGGAGGAGATCTGGAGGGGATCATACAGAGGCTGGATTATTTGGAGAATCTGGGAATCACAGGGATTTATATGACGCCCATATTTAAAGCTCCGTCTGTACATAAGTACGATACAGAAGACTATATGGAGACAGATCCTCATTTCGGAGAGAAGGAGACTTTCAGACGGCTGGTGCAGGAGGCTCATAACAGAGGAATAAGGATCATGATAGACTGCGTATTTAACCACTGCGGCCTTTCCTTTGCGCCCTGGCAGGATGTGCTGAAGCGGGGACCGGAATCTCCGTACTATAACTGGTTTATGATTAACCGGTGGCCTTTTAATCCCCAGGATTTTAATACGCGCGATGGGAAGTATTATTCTTTTGCCTTTTATGGACAGATGCCGAAGATGAATACGAATCAGGAGGAGGTTATCCAGTATTTTGGCGATGTGTGCGAATACTGGGTAAAAGAGTTTGATGTAGATGGGATTCGTTTCGATGTGGCCAATGAGGTCTCTCATCGCTTTTGCCGGATTCTTCACAGGAGACTGAAGGGGCTGAAGCCGGATCTGTATCTTCTGGGAGAAATCTGGCATGATTCGGGAGAGTGGCTAAGGGGAGATGAATACGACGGAGTCATGAATTATCCTCTGACCAGCGGCATCCAGGATTTCTGGGTAGATCGCAGCCTGACTGCCCGGGATTTTGAATGGATGATCAACCGCAGCTATACTATGTATATGAGACAGAATAATTTCGCCCTTTTTAACCTGCTGGATTCTCATGATACAGACCGGCTTATGACCAGAAATCACGGAGACGAAGACGCTTTTTTCCAGCAGCTTGCAGTACTGTTTACTATGCCGGGAAGCCCCTGTATTTTCTATGGGACGGAAATCGGTCTGGAGGGAGGACACGACCCGGACTGTCGGAGATGTATGCCCTGGGACGAGATTGACTCAGGAATATGGAAAGAGCGCGCGGAGAACCTGCGTACTCTGATCCGGCTGCGTCAGGAGCATTTCTCTTTCAGAAGCATGGAAGTATTTTTCGGGAATAAAAGACAAGAATCACGAATGGTAGAATACAGCAAGACAGGAAAAGATGGAGAAGTGATCCGGGTTTATCTTAACTGTACCGGGAATGAGTCAGAAATTGCCCCGGGTGAGATCCTGTTCGCCAGAAACTACAAAGAAGGCAGACTGGCCCCCGGGGGCACTGTGATTGCAAAGGAGATGCGGTAGCCATTGCCAACTGCTACGGAATCGATCTGGAGGAAGCCATAAAAGAAAAGGAAAAGCTGAACCAGGTGAAATATTCATCCGGAGTGCTCTTTGAGGAAGGGAGGTGGGCAGAGAATCTCCGCAAACAAGTTATAATTTCCCTTACAAAAATTATATCGGGAAGCTTCCCCTCTGACTATAATAAAAGCAGTCTGAAACGATGCCGGCAATAGAAAGACTTAAGAAGGGGAAGCTTATGAAAAAAATAAATATTTGTGTGGTGGGAGTGGGATCCTTCGCCGGAGCCTTTGTGCGGTGCTATCTGCTGCATCCCCTGGTGGGGGAGGTACACGTATGTGCCCGGAATGAGCGGAAGCTGAACCAGAGGGCCGATGCTCTTGGCGTGGATCCGGATAAAAGGCATACCAGCTACGAGGAGGTTCTTGCCGATGACAGGATCGACGCGGTCCATATAGCCGGTTTATGGGACTGGAGAAGCGGTGGAAAGGCTATCCGTCAGGCCGGAAGGAATGCAGGACATTTCCGTTGATAATCACACTCTCTCCCTGGCGGAGGGGATAGAGGCGCTCGCCTGTGGCACAGAGCATGCGGCCTTCCTTGACGGTGATCGTTTCGATTGCCTGGTGCCAGTGGGGAAGTACCTCACGCCCCGCATAGTCCGACAGCCGGGAAAAGCCAGAATTTACAGGAAATGATTCATCCATGGGATGATTGATTTCCATTTTGTGAGGGTTTGTGACAATTCTATCCAGCATAGTACATTTCCTTTCCTGTAAACTTATATAAAAAGCCCTGATGTCTATTTAGAGAAAATATACCATGAATGCTTCCGGGTGGCAAGAAGGAAGCCGCCCGCAGGGGCAACACAGAATTTTCGGATTGGCTTCATAGGATTTTCACATTGGAAGGATAGGATACCTCTGATAAAAACCAGGATAGGAGGCTGTTATGAAAAGAAAATATGCAGCAGTTTTTGCGGGGCTGGTTCTTGGAGCCGCAGCTGCGGGGAGCGCCGGAGCGGCGGGATTCGCCCGGGAAGCGGTACAGGAAGAGAGCGCTCCGGCAGATGCTGATACAGATGGAAACGCTCAGGCCGCAGAAACAGAGAACACAGATGGGGATTCCTTAAATAGCGTGCAGCAGGAAAACGCCGCTTACGGAGAAATAACTGCCGTAGGTGAGAACAGCATTACCATTGCGCTGGGAAATATGCGGCAGACCGGAGAGCCGGGAGAGTCCGCAAACGGATCCCAGCCGGAGATGGGAGAAGAAGCTCCGGAAATGTCCCGGCCGGAAGCCGGGGAGGAGCCGCCGGAGGATTATGACGCTGTGGAAGAATATACGGAAGATACAGAGGTCGAAGACGCATCTATAGAGTCCACCGGCACAGATGAAAACGGAGTGCTGGTTTCCGGCGGTGCCCAGGTATCCTTAAAGGGAATGGAGATCACCAGGGCTTCCGAAGACAGTACCGGGGGAGACGCCTCCAGCTTTTACGGGGTAGGAGCGGCGCTCCTGGCTACAGCGGGAGATACGTATATCAGTGAAAGCAGTATTGATACGGATGCCGCCGGGGGAGCCGGGATCTTTGCCTATGGAGATGCCGCAGTATACGCGGCGGACACGGCCATTTCCACGAATCAGGATACCTCCGGAGGAATCCATGCGGCAGGGGGAGGCACTTTGTACGCCTGGAATCTGGATGTGGAAACGAATGGAGAATCCTCCGCGGCCATCCGCAGCGACCGGGGCGGCGGCGTTATGGTGGTGGACGGAGGAACGTATACATCAAAAGGAACCGGTTCTCCCGCAGTCTACAGCACTGCGGATATTACGGTTCACGACAGTGACCTGACGGCAGAAAATTCGGAGGCAGTGTGTATTGAAGGAAATAATACGCTGCGGCTTTTTGGATGCAGCCTGTCCGGAAACATGATGGACGATTCCAGAAATGACTGTACCTGGAATGTGATTCTGTACCAGAGCATGTCCGGGGATTCTGAAGAGGGCAACAGCACCTTTGAGATGTCCGGCGGGAGCCTGAAGGCCGGAAACGGCGGGATGTTTTACACCACCAATACGGAAAGCACCTTTATCTTAAGAGATGTGAACCTGGAATACGCCCAGGAAAATCCGTTTTTTCTGAAGTGTACGGGGAACAGCAATGAACGGGGCTGGGGCATCTCCGGAAGCAACGGAGCAGACTGCAGCTTTACCGCCATTTCCCAGGATATGCAGGGTGATGTAATCTGGGACAGCATCAGCAATCTGGATCTTTATATGACGGAAGGAAGTACCTTCGCGGGGGCAGTGGTACAGGATGAGACCAACGCGGGTTCTGGCGGAAACGGGTACTGCAACGTATACATCAGCGAAGATTCCATCTGGACCGTTACCGGGGACAGTACAGTGACCTGCCTTTACAACGAAGGAACCATTGCGGATGAAAACGGGAATTCGTTGACAATTCAGGGTACGGATGGTACGGTATATGCAGAAGGAACCAGTGAATATACCATTACGGCAGAGACATATGAAGAGACCGCGGACTGGTCGGGCGTCTCTTTGGGTTCCGCCTGGGAAGAGTACCAGGTAGAGATGCCGGAGCAGCTTGCTTCAGAGACAGAGTGACAGAGGGTTTTCCGCGGTGAGGACGGGAGCGTGTATTTATGAAAATTTTGGCTGTGATTGACATGCAGAATGATTTTATTGACGGGGCTCTGGGGACAAAAGAGGCCGGGGAGATTGTGGCGAAGGTAAAGGATAAAATTCAAAAAGCCCTTCGGCAGGGAGATAAAGTGGTTTTTACCAGGGACACCCATGGAGCGGACTATCTGTCCACCCAGGAAGGAAAGCTGCTTCCCGTTGTACACTGCGTGAAAGGAACACCCGGCTGGGAAATTAAAGAGGGGATTTATGCGGAGGGCTGTGAGATTATAGACAAGCCGGCCTTCGGGTCCTTTGAGCTGGCGGAATGGGCCGCGGCCCAGGAGGGCGCAAAGGAGGCGGAGCTCATCGGTCTTTGCACCGACATCTGCGTGATTTCAAACGCTCTGATTTTAAAAGCAAGACTTCCGGAGCTTCCGGTGTCTGTAGATGCCTCCTGCTGCGCCGGGGTGACGCCAGAGAGCCACGCGAATGCCCTGGGGGCTATGAAAATGTGCCAGATAAGGGTTTATAACGGGCAGGAATAGAAAGACCTCCAGTACTTGACGCACCGCCGGAAATTCTTCCGGCCAGCTCTGAAGAATAAAAACTTTTCGCAATAAAAATGCCAGATAATACCTACTTTTCTCCTGCTTGATGTAAAATAGAAAGAAAAAATTTTACGCAAGGGAGAAAAGTATGCAGAAAAAGAAAATGAAGAAAAAGGCCGACTGGCTTACAAAATCAAAGAAGCGGAAGATAAAACAAAAAGACAGAGGGATTGTGGAGATCATGATGCTTACGCATCACTTCTTTAAAGAACTCCCGCTATGGCTGAATGAGATGACAGATCCAAGGAATCCTTCCTATACCACTTATAGCCAGGCTGATCTGGTGCTGATGGGTGTCTTGAAAAATATGTGCGCTGTAAAAAGTATGCGTTCGATGGAAGAAGAGTTCAATGAAGAACCATGTATCGATACCCTCCGGATCCTGTCCGGTGACCACGGACTATCAGAAATGCCACATGCGGATACGCTGAATTATTATCTGGAACGTCTTTCACCGAAATGTCTGGCGGATGTAAGAAAAAAGATGGTAAAGAGCCTGATCCGAAAGAAAAGCTTTTATCGTTCAAAGCTACAGGAAAAATACTGGCGTGTCATCATAGACGGAACGGGACTTTTCTATTTTCGCGAAAAACATTGTGGGAATTGTCTTGTGACAACAGTCACACGCGAAATAGATGGAAAAGAGGTTAAGGTAAAGAGATATTACCATAAAGTTCTGGAGGCTAAACTGGTACTGGCACCAGGGATCGTCATCAGTCTGGATACAGAATTCATTGAGAATGAAAGCGAGGATGTCAGCAAGAATGACTGTGAGATCAATGCGGCAAAAAGGCTGTTGGAACGACTGCATAGAGATTATCCGAGGCTGCCGGTCTGCCTGCAGGGGGATGCGCTCTATGCGGCAGAGACGATCATGAAGATCTGCCGTGGCTATGGGTGGAAATACATACTGACGCAGAAAGCAACCCGTCAGAAAGCATTGGCAGAGAGCTATGAATGGATTGCCAGTGGAGGCGGCGCAGAGACCGTGAAAGGGATAGGGAAGGAAGCCGGGAACGGAGAATACATCAACCATGTAGAGGAGACAGCCGGAAAGGAAGAGGAAGCCAATATATACCGTTACCGGTATGAAGCAGAGGAAGATGGAAAGAGAGTAACACATGAATTCCAGTGGCTTACAAACATAGAATTGACAAAGAAAAATCTGGAGGAAATGATAGAAGCAGGACGAGGGAGATGGAAAATAGAAAACGAAGGGTTCAATAACCAGAAACATGGGATCTATGATATTGAGCATTTAAACAGCCGGGACAGCAATGCAATGAAAAATCATTACCTGATCACACAGATATCAGACATAGTCATGCAGATCTACCTGTCATTCAGCCCATTGAGGAAAGAGATAGGTCAAACCATAAAAAATACATCTTCAAGGTTACTGGAAAGTTTTCGTAGACACACAGTAACGGATGAAGATGTATCCTACATATCGAGATACACAACGGTGTATCTTGAATGACAAGGTAATTATACAACAGGCGGTGGTTGAATGGAAGATGCAGTTTAAGTAAATATCCACTTTTTTTGAATGAGGAACTTTTGTGGCCAGGGGATGTGGATAACTTTTCTGATACAAATGCCCCTAGTGGAAAAGAGCCGCTGCAAATGTATCCCGGCTGAAAAGTTGGAAGTTCCAATATTTATTCTTTGGTGCTG
>DVGK01000139.1 GCA_018712785.1 Candidatus Choladousia intestinavium
GAACCAATACCGACAGCTTGGTCTTACCATTGCTTACTATCGAAAGCTTCGTGGAATTACGCAGCTTCAGCTTGCAGAATACGTGAATTTAAGCCGAACCCATATCAGCAATCTGGAAGCTCCCAATATGCCTACTTCCATTTCTTTAGATAAACTTTTTGATATTTCTGATATTCTGGATGTCCCGATGAAAAATCTCTTTGATTTTCGGGAATAGAGTAAAAACGCTTCGGACAGGAAGGTACCTGCCCGGAGCGTTTTCATGGCATATGATTATTTAATTTTCCGGATAATATAATCGTAAAGATCTTTGTAAACTTCCGCCGTATAGTGCAGGCCGTCTCTTGTTTCAAATCCATTTTTCTTCATATAATTATAGGAATTAATGAAGGAAGAACGGAATGCCACGTAAAGTTTCTTATTAAAAGAAGTAATTGATGAATTCTTAATCGAGTAACCGTACCTGGCCTCTTTTTTCTGATCCACCGGGTTTACGGAAAGCACATAAAACTTCGTTTTCGGAAACGCTTTGATCAGACTTCTATAATATGAAATATAAGACTGAATATTTCCCAGATCGTTTACACCCAGCGCCAGAACCACCTTCACATTCGGGTTCGCTTTCAGATAGTTCTTCAGTGTGGGACCTCCTGTAGATTTCAGCCAGGAATATCCCATGCCTTCTTTGGCTATGTACAGTGTATTGGAGGGAGAATACGTCCTCTTCATCCCTACCATTCTGGAGTCTCCGAGGAAAATGTAATCTCCTTTAAAGACCTTTACCGTCTTCTTCCCGGAAGAATTCAGATAGTACCCGTCTACTACACGATCCGTCAGCCTTGCTCCATTCTCGCCTACATAATAGCTTCCTACCCAACGGTCCACAGCCATCTGTCCGTTTGACATCAGGTAATAGTACTTTCCTCCTGATTTCACCCACTTTTTCTCTGCTCTGACACCGTTGGCCATAAAATAGTATTTCTTTCCGCTCTTCTTCAGCCAGGTGGATTTCACCCTGACGCCGGAAGCATTGACATAGTACGTTTTTTTGCTGGTGGTTATCATCCGGTTTCTGGCCATCTGCCCGTCTTTCAGGAAATAGTAATATTTCCCACCGATCTTTTCCCACTTGCTTTTCGCATACACTCCATTTGACTGGAAGTAATACCGGTTTCCGTTCTTATTCAGCCACTTCTTTACATACAGTCTGCCATTCTGATCCGCGTAGTATTTTACGCCCTTATAAGTAAACCAGCCCGTCTGCGCATAGCCCTGTGAATCCATCCTGTACACATAGCTGCCAGATTTGATCCAGGCGTTTTTCGCGTGCTTTCTATTCTGGTATCGGTATCTTCTTCCGTTTTTGCTGCTGACCCACTTTCCTCCTTTAACCTGCTTTGCGCTCTTTACCACATTCGTCTGAGCCGCCTGGGCATGAACCACAGTCATAGAACAGGCCAGGCAGAAAAAAGCAGCAGCGATCAATAATTTTTTTAAAGTTTTTAAAATAACATAACCCCCTCTCTTTTTCTCTTTTTCACTATAACTCAGTTCCCTATATTTGTCAAACCTGTATAATCGGCAAACTTTGCGGAGTGCTCCAATGGTACTCTTATTCATAAACCCGGACGGTTACGCGCCGGCTCCTGCTACCGGATGTGACTGTAACCCTGGCGGTTCCCTTCTTTTTTCCTTTTATAAGTCCCTTTGATGAAACCTGAAGAATCCTTTTGTCAGAAGACCAGTATAAAAGCCTCTGGGTACTAGTCAGAGGCGTCAGCCTGGGCGCGAGTCTGCAGGTCTCCCCCTTTTTCAGTGAAATGCTGGCCGGCAACCCCTGTATTTTTTCAGTGGCCACAGGTCCTCTCTTTACTGTAGCTTTGATTTTCCCGGTCTTTTTGCTTTTCAGCTTTACGGTCAATACGGCCTGACCCGTTTTCTCCCCTGCCCGGATCACCCCTCTTTCAGATACCCGCACGACAGAAGGGTTGCTGCTTTTCCAAGAAACCACCCGGTCCCCCCTGGCTGCCGTTACCCGAACCGCGCTTGTCTTCTGCCCGACAGTGAGAGTAAGCGATTTTACATTGATCTTCAGCACCGGCTTTAGCTTCTCTGTCTCCTTCACCAGAACCTTCCCGCAGCTTTGGCAGGTATATGTCTTTTCGCCCTTCTGGAAAACCGTGGCCTTTTTGGTAACTTTTTCCCGCCAGTTATGGGAAGTTATCTTTACGGTTCCTCTGGCGAAAGCTTTTCCCAGGGATGCTGTAATCCGCGCCGTTCCCTTTCTCATTGCAGTGACGCGTCCCCGTCCTCTGGTTCCGGAAACCACAGCTGTCTCCGGGGAGCTGCTGTTCCAGCAAAAAGCGGTTCCTGTAAGCGTAAGCCTTCCATCCCACCCCTCTCCCGTGTTTTGGTTATAAACCAAAAGGGTCTTTGCCTCTCCTTCTTTCATTCCCTCAGTTGCCTCTCCCACATCCAGGCGCAGATTCAGGCAGTCCGGCTCTGCCACCACGCGGGCTGTAACTTTTTTATTTCCTGTTTTTCCTTTTCCCCCGTAGCTCTCCCGTCCAAACAGCTCTACCCAGTAATAGAAGCCATCCGCCTTAAAGCATCCGATCCCGATTTCCGTAAAATCCGGATCCAGAATATTCTGCCGGTGCAGCCTGGAAGCCATCCAGTCCTCCGTCACCTGCCCGGCATTCTCATGACCGGCGGCGATATTCTCCCCGGCCTTTGAATAGTCGTTGGTAAACGCGGAGAAGCAGCTCTCTCCGCTGGGTCTTACATGGGAAAAGAAAACAGCGATCTCTTCCGCCCGCTTCATAGCGTCCTCCTGGAGCTGCGTTCCCATGTTCAATTTCTTTTTCCCTGCCCTAACCCTCTCCTGATTCGCCAGTTCCAGAGCTCTGGAAGCATTGGTATAAGACCGTACGCCCTGAAACTGCAGGACTTCCAGCTCTCCATATGCGGATATCTGTTTCGCCGGAAGCAGTAAAAAGAAAAAAAGCATCAGAAAGCCGCCCAGCAGCCGGATCTTTTTCCAGCCGCTGAAACGTCTTTCGGATGCTGTATGTATTTCTGCAGAATCGCTTCGCCGTGACACTGACGCTCCCCCTCAAAGACTTTTGTCCCTAAATTTTCTTCCGGTATCTCTGTCTTTGAAGTAAATTATAGTTTTTATGGCGGACACTGTCAACTGTCACCTGTGATTCTCTTTTATCATACTCAGAATTTTCCCGGGAGTGAGAAGATTTCCTTTGTAAAGGGCCATGGCGCTGTAGACCTTAGCCGCCAGCCAGATCACCAGGAGGGACGATGCAAAAACCACCGCCAGGATTCCCAGACCTGCCGCCGTCCCCACAGCCCCTGTAAGAATCTGCCCCGGCACAACCAGAACAGCCGTAAAGGGGATCCAGTCCAGCCACACAGGAATCTGTTCTCCAAATCCGCTGGAGCCAAGAACCGCGAAAAAGCTGATCAACAGGGCAAGGATAAAAAGAATATTGGCATTGGAGAGATCCTCCGGCTTACTGGAAACGGCTCCTCCCACAGCCGCCAAAGCACAGTAAAGCAGGAAGCCTGCCAGAATGATTCCCAGAGCCAGAAGGACCGTCCCCAGAGAGAACATTCCTCTGAACAGGCTCAGGGATTCGATCAGCAGCACCAGAATCATATCCGTCCTGGGATTGATCCATCTGACTGCCTCCGCCCCTGCCAGAAAGCCTCCCAGAAGAGCCGCCGTCCACAGTGCAAACTGCAGCATGGCGGCGCACACCGTGCCGAATACCTTGCCAGCCAGCATCTGGGCCGGCTTTACAGAAATCAGAAAGGTGTCCATAAGTTTGGAGGTTTTCTCCAGAATAATACAGCCTCCCACATTCTGTCCGTAGAACAGCAGAAGAAAATACAGAAGCATACAGTTCAGATACGGAAGGAGCAGATTTAAAATTTCCTGGATACCCATATTATCTTCCTCTGTTTCCAGATCTGCCTCCGGTTCTGTCTGTCCAATGGCAGCGCCGAATTCCTGAGAGAGAAAGGACGAGAGATTTTCCGCGTTTTCGCGCTTTTCGCTTTCCTCCGGCTCCAGAACCGTCACCTGATACTCTCCTTCTTCCTGATCTACCACCATCACCAGGGCGTCTGGTGAAGCCTCCGCCTTTTTCTCTGCTTCCTCCGCCTCTCCCTCCTGCTCCAGAAACGTCAAAGAGTCAAAATACTCCGCGCCTCTGTCTGCCAGAGCAGAAAGATCCAAGTCTGCTTTGCCGTGGTTGACTACGTACACCTGAAGGCTGTCTGAGGCATAGGAAACATCCTGTGCGTTCCCTCCCAGGTATTCCAAAGCTCCCATAATGAGCACAGGCAGCAGGAAGCAGAGAAGGATGCCGACCAGCGTCCCGCCCCGATATCCTTTTCTCCGGATATGCTGAATAAAGGTAAAACAAAAAATGCTGCAGAAATTACTCCATCTCTTTTTCACCTTAAAAACCCCCTTTCTTCAGCAGATCTTTCATCTGAAGCTTCCTGCCCCGGTACATAATCAGTCCGCCGTAAACCTTTGCCATAAAAACCGACAGGATGCAGATGACCGCCGCCTGAATTCCCCAGGAAGCCAGAAGGATCGGCAGGCCTACCGCCTCTGTAACGAACTGCACAGGGGCGCTGAACACCGATACCACAGGACACAGCGCCAGCAGCACAGCTCCCGTGCCTGATACTGTATTCCCGAAAATGACAGGCACCATATAACCAATTAACCCCAGAATCACTACCTGGGTAGCGGCTCCCTCTACCTCTTCCATATTGGAGCAGGCCGCTCCGGAAAGCCCTGCCAGAATAGAAAAGGTAAGATATCCCAGAACCAGGGAAACCACTGTAATCAGAACGGTCTGGGGACCAATCTCCAGAGATGTAAGGCCCGCCTGTTCCAGAAGCCCCCGGACAGCTCCCACGTCCATAAACCGGGCCGTAATTATATAAGAACAAACAAGTCCTGCCGCAGTCACAGCAAACATCACAAATATATAGGTCATTACCGCCAGGATTTTCCCAAGAATCAGGGCCAGCGGCTTAACGCTTACCATAAGGAACTCCACCAGTCTGGATGCTTTTTCCTCCACCACGCTCCTTATAATGTAAGAGGAAGAGATGGTGATCAGCATCAGCACCAGAATGGAATACCCGTACTGCAGAACAAATTTCGCATCGCTGCTTAAAAGTTCCGGGTTTTCATACGCCGTCAGGGTTTCCACCTGGACGGTGAAGCTGCCCGCGCTTCCCGTTCCTGCGCTTTCCTGTCCCGTCAGACTCATTAAAGGCACAGACGCCAGGGCAAAGATCAGAAGCAAAAGCAAAGTCCATCTGTTGGTTCTGCTCTTCATCAGCTGCGCGATCGTAAAGCGGTACACTTTTCCTGTCCCCTGTATTCTGCTTTTCTTCTCACTCATGTTCATGCCCTACCTTCTCTACAAAAATCTCATGAAGAGACGGTTCACGGAGTTCAAAGGTAACCACGGGAACTCCGTCTTCCACCAGCATCCGAAGAAGCCGGTTGGCCTGCTCCTCCCCGGTGACCTTAATCTGATATTCAAATTCCTTTTCAGAAAGAACCATCACCCCGGCTCTTCCCAGATAATAGTCCACGCTCTGTTCTGTCTTCAGTTTCAGGTTTACCCGGCCGTAGCTTTTTTTAATCTCATTCAGGTTCCCCTGAAGCACCGGCCTGGCGTGATGAAGAATGGTAAGATCCGTACAGAACTCCTCTACTGTGGCCATCTGGTGGCTGGACATAATCAGATACTTGCCTTTCTGAATCTCCTCTCGGATCATTCCTTTAAACAAATCTGTGTTCACCGGATCCAGACCGGAAAGAGGTTCATCCAGAATCAGCAAATCCGGGTCAGGAAGAAGGGCTGCCATAAGCTGAATTTTCTGCTGATTTCCCTTGGATAGCTGATCCGCCAGCTTTGGCTTTCCTGCTTTTCCTCTTCTTTCGCCCCGTGCCGTCGCTCCCGTTGTTTCCTTCCCGCTCCGGGCCTGATCCGGATATAAGTATTCCTCTACCTCCAGCTTTTCCGCCAGAATTTTAATTCTCCGCCTGGCCTCCTGTCTCGTCACACCCCGTAGTGACGCGAAATACAAGAGCTGATCCATCAGACCGTATTTCGGATAGAGTCCGCGCTCTTCCGCGAGATACCCCACGCTGCAGCGGTCAACGGAAAACGGCTTTCCATTCCAAAGCACTTCCCCCTCATCCTTAGCCAGGATTCCCAGCATCATCCGCAGAGTTGTCGTCTTCCCCGCTCCATTGGTTCCCAGAAGCGCATATACGCCGGGATGGCTGATCTCAAAGCTCAGATGATCCACCACTGTTTTTTCTCCATATCGTTTCGTCAAACCTGATACAACAAGTCCCATTTTCTCATTTTCCTCCAATTTTTCCTTATCTGCCAAGGATCTGCTGCGCGCCTGCGCGCTAAAATGAGAATACCATGCATTCCATAATATGTCAATTATAATTTACTTTTTGTCATATGGAATTCGGCGTGAGATTCAGCCTGATCCGCTGTTCCGCTGATTCAGTTGTTTCCGTCGGTAAATAGTAAGCCAAAACGATTGTTTCAGTCTTAACTTTTAAGATTTCTAAACGCATCCGGATTATTTGAATGAAGCGCTCCAACCGTCGGACATTTTTCGATTTCCGGACAATCTCCGCAGGTGGAAACACACTTTTTTTGAAGAAGGTATATCAAATTTGAGGCAGCACGTCTCGGTATCGCTTTATAAGACTCACACGCAGTTTTTCAAATTCCGGAATATACCTGTGTAGAATATTGTCCACCAGTCTTTTTGCCGCATCTCCATCATATATGTGAGTCCTATCATTTCTTGATTTCAGCATATCCAGCCAGATATTTTCATCTATAAAATCATAAACTTCGTATGCGGCTTTCAATATTTCTCTGGGCGAACCGGAATTTGCCGCATTTTCCCCTTCATATCGAAGTACTTCTTTCAGCACTTTCCAGCTCAATTCAAACTGAATAAAAAACTTATCAATAATTCCGCTTATAATAAATTCGTTTTCAAGATCTTCCTGCTCCGCCTTCTGCAGAACTTGAAGATTTGACGAAAAATTATCAAATTTTTTCATAAAG
>DVGK01000014.1 GCA_018712785.1 Candidatus Choladousia intestinavium
ACAGGAGGTACTTAAATTATGATCAGTGTTTCAACATTAAAGAAAATCGGTTTATTTGCAGGAGGTGTTCTGTTCGGAACAGCAGGTGTGAAAGTTCTCTCCAGCAAGGACGCCAAGAAAGTATATACAAACTGTACAGCAGCAGCTCTGCGCGCGAAGGACTGTGTGATGAAAACGGCTACTACAGTTCAGGAGAACGCAGAGGATATTCTGGCTGAGGCTCAGCAGATCAACGAGAGAAGAGCGGCAGAGGAAGCTGCGGCTGTTCAGGAAGCTGCGGAAACAGAAAATGCAGGTGCGGAAGATTTTAAAGAAGAGACAGTATAATAAGCTGTGAAATTTATTATAAAGCATGAGATCAGAGGCCGTCTGCGTATTCATGTTGTTCAGGGAAGAATGACATGCGCGCAGGCGGATACTCTTTGCTGGTTTCTTGAAAAGCAGGAATATGTAACAGATGCAAAGGTTTATGAGCGCACCGCAGATGCCGTCATCTGTTATAAAGGAGACCGGGAAGAGATTGTGGCTGTGCTCAGAAGCTTCAGCTACGAAAAAGCAGATGTGCCGGAAAATGTACTGGCAGGCTCCGGAAGAGAGTTGAACTCCACCTATCGGGAGAAGCTGATCACAAAGGTGATCCTGCATTATGGAGGAAAGCTTATCGTCCCCTACCCTGTCAGGAAGGTCTGGATGACGCTGAAGGCTGTCCGTTATATCTGGCAGGGAATCCGGTGTCTGGCAAAGCGCAGGATCGAAGTTCCTGTACTGGATGCCACTGCGATCGGGGTGTCCGTATTCCGGGGAGATTTCAATACTGCGGGATCGGTGATGTTCCTGCTCGGCGTGGGAGAACTTCTGGAGGAGTGGACGCATAAAAAGTCCGTGGGAGATCTTGCCCGGAGTATGTCCCTGAATGTAAAGAAAGTCTGGCTTAAAAAGGATGAGCAGGAAGTGCTGGTCCACGCGTCCCGGATTCAGCCGGGGGATGTGGTAGTTGTGCATATGGGCAATGTGATTCCTTTTGACGGGGAAGTCTGCGGCGGGGAGGGCATGGTCAATCAGTCCTCGCTGACAGGCGAGCCCCTTCCGGTACAGAGAGAAAAAGGAAAAACAGTTTATGCAGGCACAGTCCTGGAAGAAGGAGAACTGGAGATTCTGGTCAAGGCTGTGTCCGGTTCCACGCGGTTTGAGAAAATCGTGACTATGATTGAAGATTCAGAAAAGCTGAAGTCTGCTCTGGAAAGCAAGGCAGAGCATCTGGCAGACCGGCTTGTGCCGTATACACTGGCAGGAACCGGCATTGCAGGCCTGGTGACCCGCAGTGCCACGAAAGCATTATCTGTGCTTATGGTGGACTTTTCCTGCGCGCTGAAACTTGCTATGCCGATTGCCGTGCTTTCGGCTATCCGCGAAGCAGGACAGCGCGGCATTACCGTAAAAGGCGGAAAATATCTGGAAGCCGTAGCAGAGGCGGATACGGTTGTATTTGACAAAACAGGCACCCTTACGAAGGCAAAACCTACAGTAAAGGACGTTGTTGTTTTTGGTGATTATCCGGCAGATGAGGCGCTGCGCATTGCTGCCTGTCTGGAGGAACATTTTCCACATTCCATGGCCAAGGCAGTGGTGGATGCGGCAAAGAAGAAAAAGCTGTATCATGAAGAGATGCATTCAAAAGTAGAGTACGTAGTTGCTCACGGAATCTCCTCTTATATAGAGGAAAAGAAAGTTGTCATAGGAAGCAGTCATTTTGTCTTTGAGGATGAAAAGTGCACGGTACGTCCCGAAAAGCAGGACGCGTTCGATGCGCTTCCGGCAGAGTATTCCCACCTTTATCTTGCAATTGACGGGGAACTGACGGCGGTAATCTGCATTGAAGATCCCCTGCGTGAAGAAGCTGCGGACATGGTGCGCCTGTTAAAGGCAGAAGGCATATCCAGGGTAGTTATGATGACAGGGGACAGCGAGCGGACTGCTGCTTCTGTTGCCGGACGGGTAGGAGTGGATGAGTACCATGCGGAAGTTCTTCCGGAAGATAAAGCCCGTTTTGTAGAAAATGAAAAAGCATCCGGAAGAAAAGTCATCATGATCGGCGACGGGATCAATGATTCACCGGCGCTTTCCGCCGCGGACGCAGGCATTGCCATAAGCGATGGAGCTGAAATTGCCAGGGAGATCGCTGATATTACCATTGCCGCGGATGATCTGCGGGAGCTGGCTACGCTGAAACATCTGTCCAATCAATTGATGAAACGGATACACAGAAATTACCGGGCAATTGTAGGTATCAATGCCGGACTGATCGGCCTGGGCGTGGGAGGAGTCATACAGCCTGCAACATCGGCTCTCCTTCACAATACATCAACCATTGCCATCAGTCTGAAAAGCATGCAGAATCTGCTCCCGGAAGAATTGCAGGCGAAGGAATGAGAAGAGAAGACGGAAAAAGGAAGAAATCCGGAAACGGGAGGATTTCTTCCTTTTTCTGTTTTGAGATTTATTTTGCCGGCTTTGCTTTGGGATAGATTCGCTCCATCCTTTCATCCGGGAAATGTGTATCTATAAATTCCGTATATGCATTGGTTTCAGCGGAGCTGTCGGTCTGTCTCTGATTGTACCGGTACAGTGCCAGACTGGATATAAGCATATTAAAACACATAAAGACAACCATAATCCATGTCAGCCATTTTCCCGGTTTTACAGGAATCCGTTCAATAAGGGCAGATAGTCTGGGATATAAAAATTTCATCCACACTACGGCGGCAATTCCCCAGAAGAAGCAGTACAGAAGATTAATACGGCCGCCCAGGTTAAAGGGAATCCCGCTGTAATCCCAGAACATGGTGCCGAAGACCAGTTCCGCGAGAACACTGCAGATATACTCATAGGCTCCTCCAAGGAAGGTGCCGAACAGAAAGATAAAACTGTCGCTGCGTTCCCGGTACTGATACAGGATAACTGTCAGCAGGACACAGCCCATGCCCCAGACAATACTGAACGGGCCGTAGACAAGGCTGCTGCGGCTCATCAGTTCCCCCATTGTAAAATAGCAGAAAATGGTTTCCACTATATCTCCCAGAAGAGAACCAAGAAAGAACAGCCAGGCAAGCTTGTAAAAGCTGCAGCCCCGGGCAAATATTTCCGGTTTGCCGGCCTCTGCATCCCGATGCAGTTTTTCTTCTCTCCGGACTTTGACAAGTTCTTTGCGGTCCAGACCGGAATATGCCTTTTCCAGATGCTTCAGAACCCAGCCGGTCAGTCCCTCTCCCATAGTATCCGCGGCTTTCTGAAGGCTTTCGGATACATCATCTATAAGTACAATCCGTTTAATCCGG
>DVGK01000140.1 GCA_018712785.1 Candidatus Choladousia intestinavium
ACAGAGTAAACTGCTAAAAATCAGAAAAGAGATGGCTGCGGTCATCCTTTTTTCTTTGAAGGGAAAGTACAATGGCTGAAAAAAGTTTTAAAGAACGTGTTCGACTTGAAATGATAAATGCGGCGATACAATATAAACAGGTTTACGTGGACTATGAATACTTGATCTGCTCAGAAGCGTTTATTGAACAGGATTTTTATATTGTGGCAGGAAGATAATTTTCAGCATTTAACGGGTGTTAATTCAACCCTTAGTCCGAAAGAATTCAAAAATATAAAGAAAAAATTCAACAGCTACTGTGCGAAGAATTGCTAAAAGAATAGAATAAATGCCAGAGCCAGAGTGTCCGTAAGGCCTCCGCTTCTGGCATTCTGTTTTTTAAAGTTCTTACTTCTTAATAGTTCCTGGCGGCAAAGCCTCACAGAAACTTCTGCACATCCTTCATCAGATCTTCCTCCGTGTGAACAATCTTTTTCGCCAGAGCGATACTCTGGGAGGAAGCTCCCTGATATTCATTGATATAGCCGCTCAGGGTCTGAATCCCCATATTGCAGCCGTCCATGAGGAGCTTGGCTACCTGGCTGCTGTCGTCCCGCATCATCAGCTTCATTTCTGTGGTCAGCTTGGAGAAGGCAGAAGCCATCATGCCGGGCTCCTTCTCCTGGAGGCCTTCCTCCAGCAGCATTTTGGAGGCTTCCTCCTCATAGGATTTATGTTTCTTGTCGCAGGTGTCTATAAGCTCTTTCAGTTCTTCGTTCTTTACATAGTCCCGCATCTGGTCAAAGCTGTTGATCGCCATCTTGCATCCCAAGCTGCATTCCCGCAGCAAACCCCTGGTCTGTGGGTCCATCATAAAAATCCGTCCTTCCTGTTATAGAATTTACCGTAACCGTTCCAATACGCTGAAGGCATTGAGCGGAGACAATTTATCCGGTATCTCTTTCGGAAATAGTATTTCCCGAAAAGAAAGATTTTATTCCCGGGAAACGGAAGGAGAAAGTTTTAATGATCGACGAAGCTTGAGGAGGCTGTAAGAATCCGGCTCCCTTTACCGATGATTTTTTTGAAGCTTCAGCATAAAGCGCAGAGCCATTTCCGCTGCTTTCCTGCTTCCTGCCGGGCTGTACCCATGTCCTTCTCCCTGAAGAACCTCCAGTCTTGCTTCTTTATAGCGCTCCAGGGCTTTCCTGGAATACTGCAGAGGAACCACATCATCCTGGTCTCCGTGAATGATTAAGACTTCTTTATCAAAGCGTCCTATGGTCTGAAAGGGCCTGATCCGCCGGGCGTCCAGGGCGTAGATTTTTCCTAAGCTCATACCCCAGAATTCAATGGTATCTGGTATCTTTTCCTGAGAAGAGTATTTCTTCTCCCAGTCATCGGGAATACAGAACGCAGGATAATACAGAATCATGCCCTTGACCGCTTCTGGATGGGAGGCGGCAGTAAGGGCGCTGACCAGGCCTCCCTGACTCCCTCCAAAGAGGAAAACGGAATCGGGAGAGACTGGTTTCAGGCGGCGGACACACTCCAGCACGTCTTCCAGATCTTCCTGTTCCGTGAGAACTGACATTTCCGCTGTTGAGCCGCTGCTGCTGGAGTTTACAGAACCGCCGCAGAAATCAAAGGCCAGGGCGGCGATGCCGTGGGAGGCGAAATATTCGCACTCACGGGAAAAATCTTTATAAGAACCATTGTAGCCGTGGCTGATGACGACAGCGGGGCAGGGCTCTGACGCCTCAGGCAGATAGAGCATGCCGCAGATCTGCTTGTCCTTTTTGGAAATCAGAAGTCTTTCTGACACAAAACTGAAAGAGCCGGGCTGAAGGAAACTTTTTTCGGCAGCTTCAGAAGCAAAGATATGAATGATTACACCGTCCTTTACTCCTTCTACTGTTCCGGTAAGCTCTTCGGTCTCCATCCAGGCCAGGGACGGACTGTCTGTGACCAGAACAGGTCTGGTGCGAAGGACGCCGTCGGCGCCTTCCTGACCGTTATTTTCAATAAAAATGCGGCAGGGATTTCCCTGGAAGTCGGTTCCCTCCAGAATATACCGGGCCGAGAGCCTGGGTTTTTCGTCAGGAAAAATTCGCTGGGTATCTACTCCGTGGGGAAGCACCCTCCCCTGAAAATATGGCCCTTCTGCAGTTCCGGAGAAGGGAATCATGCACACGGAGGATTTTTGGCCTTTCAGATTCAGGATTTCCTCCAGCAGCACATGGATGGTTAAAATTTTTTGCATATAGTCCTCCCTTTATAACAATACGGCAAGATCGTTTTTCGTGTTTATGACAGAAATTCTCAGAACACCATCTGTACCAGAAACATATAGCACACCGTTCCCCCGGCGATGGACAGAAGCATCTGCCTTTTCCAGAGATGGAGGGCGATGACCGCTACGATGGAGATCAGCTCCGGAAGTCCGTGGCTGCCTGAAAGAGGATCCACGCTTCGCAGGCAGTAGATAACCAGGAGGCTGAATACGGCGGAGGGAAGCACCTTCCCCAGATACTGGATGTATTTAGGGGTAGGTTTTCCTACCGGGAAGATGATGAAGGGGAGAAAACGGGTTACCATAGTTCCCAGCACAATGGCCGCGATTGTGAGAAGCTGCTGCGTTACAGTCATTTGGAATTTCCTCCTTCTGGTATTAGTGCCCGGTCTTCCAGGGGTTTTCTCAGCAGGGTCAGGACGCCGAGAATGCCGATCATGGAAGGAATGATAAAGTCGTCGGAGCCAAAGGCGATCAGGCAGAGAATGGAGATTCCCATGCCGGCCAGGGCGCTGGTGTGGTTTTTCTCTTTCAGCCACTGATCCAGGAAGATGACTGTGAACATGGCGGTCATGACAAAGTCCAGCCCCTCTGTATTAAAATGAATCAGAGAGCCGAAGATTCCGCCCAGAGTGGCACCGAAGAACCAGTAGAAATGGTTCAGAAGAGTGACGAAAAACATGAACCAGCCCCGGTCCACATCCTTCGGAATCTCTGCGGTATAGTTAATGGAAAAGCTTTCATCGCACATGCCGAAAATAAGATAAAACTTTTTCCAGCCAAGTCCCCGGTATTTGTCCAGCATGGAAATCCCGTAGAAAAGATGCCTTGCGTTGATCATCAGAGTCATGACGAAGGCCTGAAAAGGGTCAAAGGATCCCAGCAGCAGATTTACAGCCACGAATTCCATGGAACCGGCGAAAATCGTAAGGCTCATCAACATGGGGTACCAGAAGCTGAAGCCGGAGACATTCATGTAGATGCCATAGGTAAGCCCCAGAAACCAGAAACCGGCCAGAATAGGAATCGTATGGGGGAAGGCTGCTTTCAGCGCTTTCTTTTGTACAGATAATTTTTGCATAGTAGATAACTCCCAGGATGAAACAAATAGAAAACACGCTCCGCGAACTTTCTATTGTCATGAATTAGTCCCCTCTGCCAGCAGAGCGGCCAATATCCAGTTTATCACTGGAAAAAATCAGAATCAATATTTTCTTTTACGAAAAGGAGAAAACGTGTTATGATTAAGAAGACCGCAGGCCGCGGTGGTCTGCGGCAGGGAAGTATGACGACTGCCAGAAAGGGAAAAGAATGTATATAGAAATTCCGGAAAAAGTTGGACAGATTCTGGATGTTCTCCACGGACACGGGTATGAGGCCTATATTGTGGGAGGATGTGTCAGGGATGCTGTTTTTGGAAAGGACCCGGAGGACTGGGATATTACCACTTCGGCGGCTCCGGATCAGGTAAAGGAGCTTTTTCCCAGAACCATCGACACGGGAATTGAGCATGGGACCGTTACGGTTATGATAGAGAAGGAGGGCTTTGAGGTCACTACCTACCGGGTAGACGGTGAGTATGAGGACATGCGCCATCCTAAAAATGTATACTTTACGAAAAATCTCAGGGAGGATCTTCAGAGAAGGGATTTCACCATCAATGCCATGGCATATTCCAAGGAAAGCGGCCTGATTGACATTTTTGGCGGCAGAAAGGATATGCGGGATAAGGTCATCCGCTGTGTGGGAAGTCCCAAGGAACGCTTTTCCGAGGATGCTCTGAGGATGCTCAGGGCGGTCCGTTTCGCCGCCCGTCTGGGATTTTCCCTGGAGGAAGAGTTAAAGGAAACCATCCGGGAGATGGCGGGGAATCTTACGCATATCAGCAAAGAGAGAATTCAGACAGAGATTGTGAAGCTCCTCACCTCCCAGCATCCGGACTGGCTGCGGCTGGCGTACGAGACCGGGATTACAGAGGTGATTCTGCCGGAGTTTGACCGGATCATGCAGCAGCGGCAGAATAATCCCCACCACGCCTACACCACAGGGGAGCACACACTGGAGGCGCTGAAGCATATTGAGCCTGACAAGACTCTGCGTCTGACCATGCTGTTTCATGATATGGGAAAGCCGGAGGTGTTTACTACGGATGAAAAGGGAATCGATCATTTTAAGGGACACGCGGCCCACAGCGCCGTGATCGCGGAGCGGATTCTCAGGGAGCTGAAGTTTGACCTGAATACCATACGAAAGGTGACAAGACTGGTAAAATACCACTCGCTTTATCCGCAGCTTTCCGGGAAAGGGGTGCGAATGTGCGCAAACCAGATCGGACCGGAATTCTTTGATGACTTTCTGAAAGTAAAAAGGGCCGACATCCTGGCCCAGCACCCTTCTGTAATCGGGGATAAGGTGATCTACCTGGAACAGGTGGAGCGTATCTGGAGAGACATCCGCATGATGGGGGACTGCCTTTCTCTGAAAGAGATGAAGATCAGTGGAAAGGATCTGATCCAGGACGGAATGAAGCCGGGGCCCCGGGTGGGGGAGGTTCTGGAAGAGCTTTTGAGGCAGGTTCTGGAAAATCCTCTGAAAAATGACAGAGACTACCTTCTCTCAGAGGCCCGGCGCCTTAGAGCGGACAATGAAGGAAGCGGTCCTTCGATGTAAGGCTTGTGGAGGACGTCCGCGATTTAGATAGATTTAGATAAAGGAAGAAATCAGCGCGGCAAACGTCAAAGCGGAAAGAAGCAGGACGTTTGCCGCAGAAACAAGGAGGAGGCAGAGTAAGAGATGGGAAAGACAGCATTTACCACTCTTTGCTATATAGAGAAGGAAGGACAGTATCTGATGCTCCATAGGACCGGCAGAAAGATGGATGGAAATCAGGATAAGTGGATTGGGATCGGAGGCCATGTAGAAGAGGGGGAGAGTCCCGAGGAATGTCTGCTGCGGGAGGTAAAGGAGGAGACAGGGCTGACTCTTCTGGAATGGAAGTTCAGAGGAATCGTAACCTTCACCTCGGATCAGTGGCCGGCGGAGTATATGTGCCTTTATACGGGGGGACGTTTCAAAAAAGAGGAGGGCTCCGGCACAGACGGCGGCCTTTTTCTCTGCCCGGAGGGAGAGCTGCAGTGGATGGACAAAAGAAAGGTGACGCAGCAGAAAATCTGGGATGGAGACCGGATTTTTCTGCGGCTTCTGGAGGAAGACAGCCCTTTCTTCTCTCTGAAATTAAGCTACAGGGGAGAGCGGTTGGTTTACGCGGCGCTGGATGGCCGGGAGCTGGAGCTTTTTGACCTGTGCCTGCCGGACGGCACGCCAACAGGGCATGTGACGGATCGGGAGACTGCTCATGCCTGGGGGCTGATGCATCCCACTGCCCATGTGTGGGTGGTGCGAAAAAACGGAAGCTCCGGAAAGTGGGAGCTTCTGCTTCAGAAGCGGAGCAGCCGGAAGGATTCCTTTCCGGGCTGCTATGACACCTCCAGCGCGGGCCACATCCGTTCCGGAGAAGAGGCTCTCCCTTCGGCGATTCGGGAGCTTTCTGAGGAGCTGGGGATCCGGGCGGAGCCGGAGGAGCTCCATTATGCCGGCATCTATGACAGCGGGGATATTCTGGCGGAATTCGGAGGCAGACCTTTCCACGACCGGGAGATTTCTAACGTATACGTATATGAGAAGCCGGTGAGGGAAAAGGAGCTGAAGCTTCAGGAAGAGGAAGTAGAGGGAGTCCTCTGGGTTCCCTATGAGGAATGCCTGGCCTGGGTGAAGGCTGAAGACCCAAAGATTTGTACAAACATAAAAAGTCTGGAAATTTTAGGTCAATATTTATACGAGAGGGAGACATTATGAAAAAATTACCGTGGAGAAATTCTCTGCTGCTTTTTCTGACGGCGCTGATCTGGGGCGTCGCTTTTGTTGCGCAGAGCGTAGGAATGGATTACGTAGGAGCATTTACTTTCAGCTTTTCCAGATGCATCATTGGAGGCGTCGTGCTGATCCCCTGCATCTGGTTTCTGAACCGCAGAAAAGAGGAAGAACCGGAGAAAAAAGCTTCTGAGAAGAGAGATAAAAAAGCAGAAAGAAGAATCTGCGTTATAGGAGGCGTCTGCTGCGGAATTGCCCTGTTTTTTGCCAGCAACCTCCAGCAGTTCGGCTTAAAATATACGACGGTGGGGAAAGCCGGTTTCATTACGGCCCTTTATATTATTCTGGTTCCGGTTCTGGGGCTGTTTATGAAAAAAAGAGTACAGGGCAAGGTCTGGATCAGTGTGACCCTGGCGGTGGCAGGTCTGTATCTGCTGTGCATCACAGACGGCTTTTCCCTTGGCACAGGAGATCTTCTGGTGCTGCTGTGCGCCCTGATGTTCTCTGTACATATTCTGGTGATCGATTATTTTTCGCCAAAAACAGACGGGGTAAAGATGTCCTGCATCCAGTTCTTTGTCTGCGGGATTCTGTCCGGCATTGCCATGCTGATTTTTGAGGAGCCGAGCCTGGGCGCCCTTCTTCAGGCATGGATGCCCATTCTGTATGCCGGCGTGCTGTCCTGCGGGGTGGCATACACCCTGCAGATTGTGGGACAGAAGGATATGGATCCCACAGTGGCCTCACTGATTCTCAGTCTGGAATCCGTAGTGTCCGTGCTGGCCGGCTGGGTACTCCTGGGGCAGAGACTGAGTCTCAGGGAGATTTCCGGCTGCGTCCTGATGTTTGCCGCTATTATTCTGGCGCAGCTTCCGGGGAAAAAGCCGGCGGGGAGTGTTTCAGATGAACGGGAACCCGCTTAGAGAAGAGAGGAATCTTCCGGGCTGCCGTCTCTGCCCCCGGGCGTGCGGCGCGGACCGGGCAGCAGGGGAAGAAGGGCTGTGCGGGGCAGGAAAAGAAATCCGGATTGCCAGGGCAGCCCTTCACTTCTGGGAGGAGCCCTGTATTTCCGGGACGAAAGGATCCGGTGCTGTGTTTTTTTCCGGCTGTCCCTTAAGATGCGTTTACTGCCAGAACCGGGAGATCTCCCGGGGGCTGGCTGGCGCCTCGGTGTCCGTCGAAAGACTTGCGGAGATTTTTATGGAGCTTCAGGAGCAGCAGGCTAATAATATCAATCTTGTAACAGCGGGCCACTATCTTCCTCAGGTACGGGAAGCCCTGCTTCTGGCAAAGGGCAGGGGCCTCTCCGTACCGGTGGTGTATAATACCAGCAGCTATGAAAAGCCGGAAGCTTTAAGAATGCTGGAGGGGCTGGTGGATATCTATCTCCCGGATCTTAAGTACCTGGATCCTGACCTGGCGGGAAATTACTCAAAGGCCCTGGACTATCCGGAGCGGGCAATGGAAGCCATTCAGGAAATGGTTCGCCAGGTTCCGGAGCCGGAATTTGACAGCCGCGGCATCATGAAAAAGGGCGTCATTGTCCGGCATCTTCTGCTGCCAGGGCATGTGCGGGAGGGAAAGCGGATCGTCCGGTATCTTCATGAGACGTACGGGAACCGGATCTATATCAGTCTCATGAATCAGTATACGCCCACAGAGGCAGTAAAGACGGATTCTCTTCTGGGGAGAAAGGCGACTAAAAGAGAGTATGAGAGGCTCCTTAATTATGCCATGGAAACCGGAGTGGAGCAGGGATTCTTCCAGGAGGGAGACACGGCCCGGGAGAGCTTTATCCCGCCCTTTGACCTGGAGGGAGTATATTCAAAATGAATCAAAAAAGGAAAGCGCAAGTCGCTTTCCTTTTTTGAACAGACAATTTTTCAACCAGTATCAAGACAGCTCAAACATGCCGTGGTAGAGCTGGTAGTAAACGCCCTTCTGGGCAATCAGATCGTCGTGGCTGCCCCTCTCGATGACTTTTCCGTGATCCAGCACCAGGATGGCATTGGCATTCCGGACCGTAGAGAGTCGGTGGGCAATGACGAAGACGGTGCGGCCCTCCATCAGCCGATCCATGCCTTTCTCAATCAGGGCTTCGGTACGGGTGTCAATGCTGCTGGTAGCTTCATCCAGAATGAGAACAGGAGGATCTGCCACAGCGGCCCTGGCAATAGCCAGAAGCTGGCGCTGGCCCTGGGAGAGATTTTTTCCATCCCCGGTTACCATCGTATCGTAGCCCTCCGGCAGACGCCGGATAAAGGAATCAGCGTTGGCCAGGCGGGCCGCTTCCCGTATCTCCTCGTCGGTGGCGTCCAGCTTTCCGAAGCGGATGTTGTCCGCAATGGTTCCGGAAAACAGGTGGGTGTCCTGGAGAACCACGGCCAGAGAACGGCGGAGAGAAGCTTTTTCAATGGAGCGGACGTCAATGCCGTCGTACGTAATGGTTCCGTCTTTTATTTCATAGAAACGGTTAATCAGATTGATGATCGTTGTCTTCCCGGCTCCGGTAGAGCCTACGAAAGCAATCTTCTGCCCTGGCTTGGCGTACAGGCTGATTTCCTTCAGAATGTCCTTCTCCGGAAGATACCCGAAGGTTACGTCATGAAAGCGCACATCGCCCCGCAGCAGGGTCAGAGAACCGTCTGCCGGATTCTCCCAGGCCCAGCGCCCGGTCCTTTCCCGGGACTTTTCAAGCCCCTGTTCTGTCTGCCGGACATTCACCAGCCGGATTTTTCCCTCATTCACTTCCGGAGGTTCCTCCATAAGTTCAAAAATACGTTCCGCCCCGGCCAGGGCTGCCAGCATGAAATTGGACTGCTGGGTAAACTGGTTGATGGGGAGGGCTGCCTGACGGACAAAAACCAGGTAGCTGGCCAGACTTCCCACATCGGTAAGTCCCCGGATGGCCATTAAGGCGCCCAGAATTGCCACCACCGCGTAATTAATATAAGAAATGCTGACCACCATGGGAACCATGGTGCCGGAATAGCCTACAGCCTGGGTGCCCGCCTCCTGAAGGAGATGGTTTTTAGCCCGGAAGGCTTCAAGGCTGGCCTCCTCGTGGCGGAACACCTTTACCACCTTCTGGCCCTGAATCATTTCTTCAATATATCCGTTCAGATCACCCAGGTATTTTTGCTGGCGGTTGAAGAAAAAGGTACTTTTTTTGCCGCTGTACCGGATATAGGCAAACATGGCCAGGTACCCCAGCACTACCAGAAAACTCAGACGCCAGTTCAGGATAAACAGAAGCGTCAGAGTTCCCACGATCTGTATAAAGCTCTGGATAATCATGGCGAAGCTGTTGTTCATGGCATCCGAGATAGTGTCTACATCGTTGGTAAAGCGGCTCATCATATCGCCCCGGGAATGGGTGTCAAAGTAGGACAGAGGAAGCTGCTGCATCACCCGGAACAGGTCTTTCCGGATGTCGTAAATAATTTTCTGGGCGGCCCTTACCATAGTCTGCGTGTAGCCGTAGGCGGACAGAACGCCTGCCAGGTAGATAGCCGCTGTCAACAGGACGCCGAAAACCAGTCCCTGCACATCCCCCGGCACAATGTACCGGTTAATCAGCGGCTTAAGCATGTAGGTTCCCAGCAGATTTGCCCCGGCGCTTATGGCCACAAGGACGGCTACCAGAAGCAGAAGGAGCTTATGACGGCCCATGTAGGAGAGAAGGCTTTTAAAGGTCTTTCTCAGATTTTTCGGTTTCTTTCCGCTAATTTGCGCCATCTTCCATTCCTCCTTTCATCTGGGAAGCGTAGATTTCCTGATAAACGGGATCGGATGCCAGAAGCGTCTGATGATTCCCCACTGCGTGGATCCGTCCGTCCTCCAGAATGACGATCTGATCTGCGTGCATTACGGAGGTGATCCGCTGGGCGATGATCAGCTTGGTGGTTTCCGTAAGCGCGGAGAGAGCATGGCGGATTTCTGACTCCGTAGCTGTGTCAACAGCGCTGGTAGAGTCGTCGAAAATCAGAACCCTCGGCTTCTTCAGCAGAGCTCTCGCAATGCAGAGACGCTGCCTCTGGCCTCCGGACAGGTTTCCGCCGCCTTCCTCCAGCATGGTGTCCAGACCCTTGGGGAAGGAAGAAACAAACTCATAGGCGCAGGCAATCCGGCAGGCCTCCCAAAGCTCTTCCTCCGTGGCCGTAGGATTTCCCCAGCAAAGATTCTCCCGGATAGTTCCGGAAAAAAGCACATTTTTCTGAAGGACGATGGCCACCTGATCCCGGAGTTCATCCAGGGGACATTCCCGGACATCGCTGCCGCCTACGCAGACAGAACCCTCTGTCACATCGTAGAGGCGGGGAATCAGCTGCACCAGCGTACTTTTTGAGGAGCCGGTTCCTCCGATAATTCCTACGGTGGTTCCTGACGGAATATGAAGATCGATGTCCTGCATGGTAAATTCTTTGGCGCTGCGGTGATACTTAAACGAAACGTGATGAAAATCAATGCTGCCGTCCCGGATGGTTCCCGTGGGATGCTCCGGGGCGGAGAGCGCCGGCTTCTCATCGAAAACCTGACAGATTCTCCGGGCGCTGGCTAAAGATCTGGTAAGCATCAGAAACACATTGGAAATCATCATCAGTGAATTGATAATCTGCATTACGTAGCTGAGAAAGCCGGTGAGCTCGCCCACCTGCATGGAACCGGTCTGTATGAAATTCCCTCCGAACCAGAGAATCAGCACGATGGCGGTATACATGGTCAGCTGAAAGGAAGGAACATTCAGAACCGCGTAGTGGAAGGTGGTGCGGCTGGTGTCCGTCAGCGTTTCGTTGGCTTCCTGGAAGCGTTCTTCCTCCCGGTCGCCCCGGACGAATGCTTTTATGGCCCGGATGGCCGTAATGTTTTCCTGAACCACCCGGTTCAGCTGATCCATGCAGGTCTGCTGACGGCCGTACAGAGGCGCCACCTTCCGCACGATCACAGCCAGGATGATTCCCAGGAGAGGTGTGCATACTATAAATACAAGAGCCAGCTGGCGGTTCATGACAAAAGCCAGGAAAATTCCCATCACCAGCATAACCGGTCCCCGGATCATGGGGCGCAGCCCTCCGGTAAGGGCATTCTGCATCACGGTTATGTCCGTGGTCAGCCGTGTGATCAGAGAAGAGGTGCTGAAATGATCCAGGTTGGAAAAAGAATAGGACTGGATTTTTTCAAATTCCGCTTCACGGATGGCGGCTCCGTATCCCATGGCAGTCCTGGCCGCGTAACGGGCGTACAGAAGACCGGTGAGCAGGGAGAGAACCGCCAGGATTCCCATCCGGATTCCAATCCGCAGGATATAATGGATATCCCTGGAAGGAATGCCGGTATCAATAATATCTGCCATAAGAAGGGGAATGACCAGTTCAAAGCCGGTTTCCGCGATGACGAAAAGGATGGCAGCCAGGAATTCTTTTCTGAAAGGCTTTAAAAAAGAAAAAACACGTTTGAGGTCATTCAATGGAAAAACTCCTTTCATTATTGAGTAAATCTCAGAATTCAGACGGGATGGCGTATCGCGTTGTCCTGAAAGCTGAAGTAGTCCGGACGGTGCCGGGACTGAGTATATTCAAACATAACCCCGTCGGAGTTGTAGGTGTGGCTGGTTACCACTGCCAGACAGTTGTAGTCATTCCGGTTCAGTTCCAGATACTTTTCATCTATTTCTGTGATTTTTTCTACAGTCATCACTCTTTTGCTGTTTACAATGGTCATGTGAAGGGTATTCTCCAGATATCCGTAGATGGTATTCTCGGCGATTTCAGGGGTCAGTCCGGGAACGCATTCCTTCAGGAAATAATTGTGATTCAGGATCAGCGCTTTTCCTTCCAGATAGTGGACTCTCTGCAGGTAGTAAAGAGGAGTGCCCGGAGAGAAGCCGGAGCGCAGCGCGATTTTATCGTCTGCCAGAAGCTCTGTGAAAAGGACAACCCTGGTAGAATAAGAAAGGTGATTGCGCAGCGCGGATTCCCGGAAGGATTCAATGGTTCCCAGAGTAAAGAGAGTCTGTTCCACAGGGCGGAAGATGTTCCGCACGCCCTTTCCCTGTATGGTCTGGACGTATCCGCCTCTTACCAGGGAGGCTACAGCCCGCCGCACGGTATTTCTGGAACAGCCGTAGGTGCGGATCATACTGTTTTCTGAGGGAAGAAGCGCCTGGTAGGCGTATTCGCCTTTTTCAATTTTTTCTTTCAGATCCAGATAAATCTGGTCATATTTGGCTCTGGGCATTGGGAGATCCTTTCTGCTGTGAATAAAAAAGTTTTTAAGGTCATTGGACCCCGGTATTCTTCATTATATTATGGCGGGGGAAAAAGTCAAGTTCACAGGAACGATTGATTTTTACAAAAAGGCTGGAAGAATTTTGAATAGGGGTTGACATGTTTAAACAAGTATGCTATTGTAAAGTTGTTCAAACAAGTATAAAAATGAAGGAGGATGTTGGGTGATATGGCGAAGTATGAGCAGGATGTAAAGGATCTGCTGCGGCTCATCGGGGGAAAAGAAAACATTCATGCGGTGTCCCACTGTATGACCAGGATGCGTTTTGTGCTGGCGGACCAGAAGAAGGCGGACGCCAAGGCCATTGAGCAGCTGTCCTGTGTAAAGGGTACCTTTACACAGGCTGGGCAGTATCAGGTGATTATCGGAAATGATGTTTCTACCTTTTATAATGAGTTTACATCCTATGCGGGGATTGAGGGCGTAAGCAAGGAGGCGGCCAAGCAGGCAGCCAAGACGAATCAGAATGTGATCCAGAGAATTATGAGCAATCTGGGAGAGATTTTTGCTCCCATTATTCCTGCCCTGATCTGCGGCGGTTTGATTTTAGGATTCCGCAATATAATCGGCGAGATTAACTTCTTTGACGGCGGAACCAAGAGTCTGGCGGATATTTCCCAGTTCTGGGCGGGGCTCTACAGCTTCCTGTGGCTCATCGGTGAGGCGGTTTTCCATCTTCTGCCGGTGGGAATTGTGTGGTCGATTACAAAGAAGATGGGGACGACCCAGATTCTGGGCATCATTCTGGGGCTGACCCTTGTGTCTCCCCAGCTTCTCAACGGTTTTTCTGTGGCGGCCACGGCTCCTGAAGATATTCCCGTCTGGGATTTCGGGTTTGCCCAGGTACAGATGATCGGATACCAGGGACAGGTGATCGCGGCCATTATGGCTGGCTTTGTTCTGGTTTATCTTGAAAAGTTTTTCAGAAAGCACTGTCCCGCAGTGGTGAGCATGATCGTGGTTCCCTTCTGCTCCCTGGTGCCAGCCGTGATCATCGCCCATACCATCGTGGGCCCCATTGGCTGGAGAATCGGAACAGTGATCGGAGACCTGGTATATACCGGTCTTACATCCAGCTTCAGACTGATTTTCGCCGCGATTTTCGGTTTCCTGTACGCGCCCATTGTTATGACAGGACTTCATCATATGACCAATGCCATTGACAGCCAGCTGGTAAGCCTGTATGAAAGCACGAATCTCTGGCCTATGATCGCTCTCAGCAACATTGCCCAGGGGTCGGCGGTGCTGGCGATGATTCTTCTTCAGAAGAAGAATGAGAGAGCCCAGCAGATTAACGTACCCGCCTGTATCTCCTGCTACCTGGGAGTCACAGAGCCGGCTCTCTTCGGTGTGAATCTGAAGTATGTCTTTCCGCTTGTGTGCGGGATGATCGGTTCTGCCGTGTCCGCGGTAGTGTGTACAGGATTCGGCGTTCAGGCAGTGAGCATCGGCGTGGGAGGCCTTCCGGGAATCCTCTCCATTGTTCCGGAGTATTGGGGAATTTTCCTGATCTGTATGGCAGTCGCGGTGGTGATTCCCTTTGTGCTGACCTATCTGACGGGCAAAAGGAAGCTTTCCAAGACTGACCTGCTGGGCGAGACAGCAGAAACAGCAGCAGAAGAGGTTCGTGAAAGCGAAGAGGCAGAAGCGCCTGCGCAGGTATCAGAGCGGATAGCCGGAGCCGGTGCTCTGAGGGCAATCCTAACAGGCCGGGTTCTTCCCATCGAGGAGGTGCCGGATGATGTATTTTCCCAGAAGGTGATGGGAGACGGTATCGGATTTGAGCCGGAAAATAATACGGTGTACGCCCCGGCCGACGCCCAGGTAACCGTTGTTATGGAAGACAGCAAGCATGCCTGCGGGCTTGCCCTGGAAAACGGCATGGAGCTTTTGATTCATGTGGGAATCGACACAGTGGATATGGGCGGCGACGGCTTTCAGCTCTTTGTGCGTGCGGGAGACAAGGTAAAATGCGGGGATCCGCTGATCTCCTTTGACCCGGAGAAGATCGCCGCGGCGGGCCATCCGAAAACTACCGTTTTCCTGGTGACCGATGAAGGGGACGCGAAAAATATTCGGTTCCGGTCCGGCATCCAGGCGGAGGCCGGTAAAACAGAGGTGGTATATTTTGAGTAAAGGAGGAGAAAGCGTGAAGGATTTTAAAAAGAGTGTGATCTACCAGATTTATCCAAAATCGTTTTGCGACAGCAACGGGGATGGCTTCGGTGACCTGCGGGGCATTATCGGAAAGCTGGACTATATCCGGAAGCTGGGAGCGGATTACATTTGGATGACCCCCTTCTTTGTGTCTCCTCAGAAGGATAACGGGTACGATGTGGAGAATTATTTCAGAATCGATCCCCGGTACGGAACCATGGAGGACTTTGAAGAGCTGTCAGAGGAAGCGGAAAAGCGGGGAATCGGTCTGATGCTTGATATGGTGTTTAACCATACCTCCAGCCGCCATGAATGGTTTCAGAAGGCCCTGGCCGGCGACGAAACCTACAAGAATTATTACATTTTCCGGAAGGGGAAGGCGCCGGGGGTGCCTCCCACAAATTGGGAAAGCAAGTTCGGGGGAAGCGCCTGGGAGTATGTGCCGGAGTTTGACGAGTACTATCTTCACCTCTTCGATGTGTCCCAGCCGGACCTGAACTGGGAGAATCCGGCGGTGCGCCGGGAGATGGCAGAGATCGTGCGCTTCTGGATGGGAAAGGGAGTCAAAGGCTTCCGGTTTGACGTGGTGAATCTCATCAGCAAGGGAGAGTTTCAGGATGATTTCCAGGGAGACGGCCGGAGATTCTATACAGACGGCCCCAGGATTCATGAGTTTCTCCGGGAACTGAATGAAAATTCCTTCGGACAGGATCCGGATATCGTCACAGTAGGAGAAATGTCCAGCACCTCCATGGAAAACTGTTTCCTGTACGCAGGAGCGGACAGCGGAGAGCTGTCTATGGTATTCAGCTTCCATCACCTGAAGGTGGACTTCGCCGGGAATGAGAAGTGGGTGCTGGTACCCTACGACTTCAGAAGGCTGAAGGACATTCTTTTCTCCTGGCAGACAGGAATGGAGGAACACAATGCCTGGAACGCAGTATTCTGGTGCAATCATGACCAGCCAAGAGTGGTTTCCCGGTTCGGCAAAGAAGGAAAATACAGGGAGGCATCGGCCAAAATGCTGGCGGCAGCCATCCACCTTATGAGAGGCACCCCATACGTGTACCAGGGGGAAGAGCTTGGCATGACCAACGCAGGGTTTACAAAGATTTCCCAGTATCGGGACGTGGAAAGCCTGAACCATTTCCGAATCCTTCAGGAAAAGGGCCTCAGCGAAGAGGATGCCTACCGGATTCTCAGGGTACATTCCAGAGACAACGCCAGAACGCCTATGCAGTGGTCGGCCAGGAAAGAGGCAGGCTTTACAGAGGGGACTCCCTGGATTGGCGTAAATCCCAATTACAGTGAGATTAATGCCCAGGCTCAGGTGGATGATGAAAATTCAGTATTTTCCTTTTATAAAAAACTGATTTCTTTAAGAAAGAAATATGATATCATAGCTTATGGAGATATTACCCCTATAGAGAAAGAACATCCGGCGCTGCTGGCCTATAAGAGAAGATGGAGGGGCGAAAGGATGATTGTGCTGTGCAATTTCTTTGAAAAAGAGGTGACCTGGAAGTCAGAGGAAAGCCTGAAGGACTGCAGCATCCTGCTTGGAAACTATCCCCGGGAGGATGACCTGGGAGAAGAAATACATCTGCGTCCCTATGAGACTGTGGTTCTGTATCAGGGGGCAGAATAAGCTCCGCAAAAGAGAGCGGGCAGAGAATTTTGAACAGCTAATATAATAAAGAAAAAGGAGATAAAGATTATGAAGACATTTCAGTACACCATTCAGGATGAGATGGGAATCCACGCGCGTCCGGCAGGAATGCTGGTAAAGGAGGCAAAGAAATTTTCCTCCAAGATCACACTGGAGGCAGGAGGAAAAAACGTGCCTGCAGGGAATATCCTGGGTGTCATGAGCCTGGGGGCAAAGCAGGGAGATGTGATTACCGTATCCGCAGAGGGCGCGGATGAGGAGACGGCTCTGGCGGCAATGGAAAAGTTTTTAAAAGAGAACCTGTAAGAGAAAAGGGCGGACCGGCAGATGAACCGGGACCGTCCTTTTCTTCAACATATTTTCCCTTTCCCTCTCATATGATGGTAGAGGCAGCGGACCGGGATGGAAGACTGCCAGGGAGGTTTAAAAGCCGGGACAGCGCCGGGAACGGGGCGGAAGAGCTCCATACCCCGGGCGGAAAGCAGGAAATGGGGGAGAGGGATGAACGACAGGGCATTAAAGGTACTGGAACAGTACGATTTGGAAATTCTTGGCACAAGGCGGGGAAGGGGCTCCTACATCTGCGAGACGCCTCAGGGGCTCAGAATTCTGTGCGGCTATCAGGGGACTGAGAAGAAAGCGCAGTTTCAGAATATGGTGATGAAGAAAATCCGTAGCGGAGGCTATGAGAAGGTAGATGTGATTCTCCCCAACAGGGAGGGAAATCTGATCTCCAGGGACTGGGAGGAAAACACTTATGTGGTGAAGGAATGGTATCAGGGCAGAGAGTGCGATACATCCAGTGAATCGGAAATTCTGGCGGCGGTGGGGAACCTGGCGCGTCTGCACAGGCTGATGTTTCTGGAAGGGGAGGAAGAATTCGAGAAAAGCTTTACGGCTCCGCCTATGAGGGAGAGGATGCGTACCCAGAACGTGGAGCTGAAGAAAATCTATGGTTTTATCCGGAAGAAGAATCATAAAAGTGATTTTGAAAGAATGCTTCTGAACTGTTTCCCTGTGTATTTTGAACAGGCCGAGGAGGCAGAAGAGAGGATGAGAGAGGCTGAGGCAGAGCGCAGAGGCCGGGAAAAGGGAAGTGTGTTCCACGGAGGATATGATTACCACCACATACTGATGGCAGGCTATGAGATGGCGACCACAAACTTTGAATACTGCCGTTACGGGACACAGATCATTGACCTGTACCGATTCATGCGGAAGATTATGGAGAAGCATGACTGGAACCCGAGATTGGGAATGAGGATGCTGGACCGTTACGGTGAAATCCGGCCTGTTTCCGGAGAAGAGAGAAGGCTTCTGAGGATTCAGATGCTGTACCCGGAGAAATTCAGAAAGCTGGCGAACCGTTATTACGGGAGCAATAAGGCATGGGTGTCGAAACGGTTTACAGATAAACTGGAAATGATTAACCGGCAGCAGGAGCGGCGAAACGCCTTTATCAAAAGCGCTCTGCGCTGATCCGGCCCCGGCTGCAGCAAAACCCCCTGAACAAGAAGGAGTGTGGATACCTTTCTTCTTCAGGGGGCGTTTTTCGGAACAGAATTTTATCAGGAAGCGGAAGAATCCTGACTTTCGTGGAGAGAGATGGCGGCTTCCACAAATCCCCTGAACAGCGGATGGGGACGGTTGGGTCTGGATTTCAGCTCCGGATGGGCCTGGGTGGCGATGAAGAAGGGATGATCCGGAAGCTCGATCATCTCCACCACTCTTCCGTCAGGAGACAGGCCGGAAAGCATCATACCGTTATCCTCCAGAACCTTGCGGTAGTCATTGTTTACCTCATAGCGGTGGCGGTGCCTCTCATAGATCTCTTCCTGGCCATACAGGCTGTAAGCTCTGGAGGTTTTGTCCAGGACACAGGGATAGGCGCCCAGACGCAGGGTGCCGCCGATGTCTTCTACTCCATTCTGATCAGGAAGAAGAGCAATGACAGGATGAGGCGTCTGGGGATCCAGCTCAATGCTGTGGGCGTCCTCCAGCCCAGCCACATTCCGGGCGTATTCCACAATGGCAAGCTGCATGCCGAGACACAGTCCAAGGAAAGGAATTTTGTGAACCCGGGCATAATGGATGGCTGTGATCTTGCCGTCGATTCCCCGATCGCCGAAACCGCCGGGCACCAGAATGCCGTCCACATCCCCCAGCAGCTCATCGGCGTTTTCCTTATTCAGCTCCTCTGAATTGATCCACTTAATGTTTACTGTGGCATGGCTGGCGATTCCGCCGTGCTTCAAAGCTTCCACCACGCTGATATATGCGTCGTGAAGCTGGATATATTTTCCTACCAGGGCAACAGTCACATCCCGTACCGGAGAGCGGAGGGATTCCACCATGGCCTTCCAGTCTGTCAGGTCCGGCTCCGGGCAGGGGAGCTTCAGACACTCGCAGGCAACCTGGGCCAGATTTTCCTTCTCCATGGCCAGGGGGGCCTCATACAGATATTCCACATCCAGATTCTGAAGTACATGGGTACTGGGAACGTTGCAGAATAGGGCAATTTTCTCTTTGATATGCTTGTCCAGAGGGTACTCGGAACGGCATACGATAATATCAGGCTGGATTCCCATACCCTGCAGCTCCTTTACGCTGGCCTGGGTAGGCTTGGTTTTCATCTCGCCGGAAGCCTTCAGGTAAGGGATCAGAGTTACATGAATCAGGATCGCGTTGTCCCGTCCGATATCGTGCTGAAACTGACGGATGGCCTCCAGAAAGGGCTGGCTTTCGATATCGCCCACCGTTCCGCCCACCTCAATAATGGCAATATGCGTATCCTTGGTGGTGAAATTCCGGTAAAACCGGCTCTTAATCTCATTGGTAATATGAGGGATGACCTGAACCGTGCCGCCGCCGTAATCTCCCCGTCTTTCTTTGTGAAGGACAGACCAGTAAATTTTTCCAGTGGTGACATTTGAATTCTTATCCAGGCTTTCATCAATAAAGCGTTCATAATGCCCAAGATCCAGATCTGTCTCAGCGCCGTCGTCCGTGACAAAAACCTCTCCGTGCTGAATTGGGTTCATGGTTCCCGGGTCAATATTGATATAGGGGTCGAATTTCTGCATGGTGACCTTATACCCACGGGCTTTGAGAAGCCTTCCCAGTGAAGCCGCAGTGATTCCCTTGCCGAGACCGGAAACCACGCCGCCGGTTACAAATACGTATTTTACTGGCATTCTTTTCCTCCTTTAGATCAGGCCGATAAAGGGCCTCTGTTTCAAACATGTCTATCATTATACAACTATATGTATTGGAAATCCATGCTTTTTTTACGGAAATTTAGAAAACATTTATATTTCCGGTATTGATTTATGTAAGGTGGGAATTTATAATAATTAACAGCGTCGGCCCTCGGGCCGGCAGTGAAGTTACGGGGACCGGGTAATGTTTTGCAAGCGCCCGGCATCTGAACGGTTACGAAAGAACAGTAACAGTCACGATGGAGGGACAACAGGCAGAAGCTTTGCTGCGGCAGGCGATGATGCGTTGTCCCTAAACGGCGTACTTCAATCGAATGAAAACCGCCTCGGCGGTATTTGGAGGAAAGAATGGATAATAAACAGCAAAGGAATGACCAGCCGAATAACGGCGGAAATCAAGGGCCCCAGGGCGGGCCGAACAAAAACCGTTCGACGCTTACATTTTTCCTGGCAGTGACGCTGATTTCCCTTGTTGCTATGGGTCTGATCAATAATCTGATCAACAACGTGGGAAGGGATTACAGCTATCAAGAGATCACTTACGATGAATTCTTAGATAAACTGGATGACGGGCAGGTTCAGAGTGTCGTAATCGGCAATTCTCAGATTAATATTGAACCGAAAATTACTCCCGACAATCTGGAAGATGTGGGAAAGATGTATTATACCGGTGTGACCAAAGACCCCTATCTGGTGGAGCGGCTGGACGAGGCCGGAGTTACCTTCTCCACGGAAATACCCGATACCACCAGCAATCTGATCCTGAATATTATTCTGAGTTTTGCGCCCCTGATTATCATCTGGGTGATTTTTGCTTTTGTGATGCGGCGGATGTCAAAAAACGGAGGCGGCATCATGGGTGTGGGCAAAAGCCGCGCCAAGGTATACGTACAGAAGGAAACGGGAGTAACCTTCAAAGATGTAGCGGGACAGGACGAGGCCAAGGAGTCTCTTCAGGAGGTGGTGGATTTCCTGGAGAATCCCGGCAAATATACCACCATCGGAGCAAAGCTTCCCAAGGGTGCTCTGCTGGTAGGCCCTCCGGGGACAGGCAAAACTCTTCTCGCCAAGGCAGTGGCCGGCGAAGCTAAGTGTCCTTTTTTCTCCCTGTCCGGTTCAGACTTTGTGGAGATGTTCGTGGGCGTGGGAGCTTCCCGTGTTCGGGATCTGTTTGAAGAGGCCAAGAAGAATGCACCCTGCATCATCTTTATTGATGAGATTGACGCCATCGGAAAAAGCCGTGATTCCAGATACGGAGGCGGCAATGACGAGAGGGAGCAGACTCTGAATCAGCTGCTGGCGGAGATGGACGGATTTGACACTTCCAAGGGACTTCTTGTACTGGCGGCCACCAACCGTCCGGAAGTGCTGGATCAGGCTCTTCTGCGTCCGGGACGTTTTGACCGGAGAGTCATCGTAGATAAGCCGGATCTGAAAGGGCGTGTGGATGTACTGAAGGTTCACGCCAAGGACGTTCATATGGACGAGACGGTGGATCTGGAGGCTATTGCCCTGGCTACCTCGGGAGCCGTGGGCTCTGACCTGGCCAATATGATCAATGAGGCTGCGATTCTGGCGGTCAAGAAAGGGCGGAAGGCCGTTTCACAGAAGGATCTTTTTGAAGCGGTGGAAGTGGTGCTGGTCGGAAAAGAGAAGAAGGACAGAATCCTCAGCTCGGAGGAGAGACGGATTGTCTCCTACCATGAGGTGGGCCACGCTCTGGTAAGCGCCCTTCAGAAGGATTCAGAGCCGGTACAGAAGATCACCATCGTTCCCAGGACCATGGGAGCTTTGGGGTACGTGATGAATGTTCCGGAAGAGGAAAAATACCTGAATACAGAGAAGGAAATCCGGGCCATGTTGGTGGAATTCGTAGCCGGCCGGGCAGCGGAGGAGCTGGTTTTTGATACAGTGACCACGGGGGCGGCCAATGATATTGAAAAGGCCACCCGGGTGGCAAGGGCTATGATCACCCAGTACGGTATGTCGAAGCGATTCGGTCTTATGGGACTTGAGGTGGCCGCCAACCAGTATCTGGACGGGCGGCCTGTCATGAACTGCAGCGACGCTACGGCAGCGGAAGTGGACCAGGAGGTTATGAAGGTCCTGAAGGAGGCTTATGAGGAGGCAAAGCGCCTTTTGACAGAGCACCGGAAGGCTCTGGATAAAATTGCCGCTTTCTTGATTGAGCGGGAGACCATTACCGGAAAAGAGTTCATGGATATCTTTTATGAAGTGGAAGGGATTGACAAGGAAAAGGAATCTGGTCAGAAAAACACTTCCAGAGTGACGGAGAAGCCCGCGCAGATCGAAGGGGCTTCAGAACCGGAGGCATCCGTTCCTGAAAAGGAAAAAAATGCTGAAGGGGTAGCTCTTCCGGAGACGGAAAGCCCGATGGAAGATGCGGAAAGTCCGGAGAACAACGCGGAAGGCACGGCAAAGACTGCGGAAAATCCGGAGAAAAACACGGAAGGTACAGCAGAGACCGCGGAAAATCCGGAATGTGCAGCGCAGGATGCGGAGGCGTCTGAGGAGTCTGCGGATAAAGCAGAAGAACAGACAGACGAAGAAAAGTAAAATTAGGAAATTCAGAATAAGAAATTCAAAATAAGAAAACCTGTTTCGGAGAAATGATTCCGGGTCAGGTTTTCTTTTTTTGCAGGACAAGGAGCGGTTAAGCCGGGCACGGAGCAATCTGAAAGAGCAGGAAAGTTATAGTTTTGAGACAGTTATTTATAGAAAAAAGAGGCAGTCTGTTGTATCCTCCAATTATCAGACAGAGATGCGCATTCTGAATGAAATGTTTCAAAATAAGAAAATATTTTTAGAAATTCGGGAGGTGGGAGAAATGAAAAAATGTCTGACAGCCGGTTTGGCCGGACAGGTAATGGTCTGCGGACAGGACTGTGATCTGGCGGCTCTTCAGAGAATTCTTGCGGGTACCCAGGTATCTACCGTACTAAAAAGCGGAAGCGAGTATCCGGAACTTTTTGTCAATGCATGTATAGACTATTATCTTGGAGAACTCACGGCGGAGGATTTTGATTCCAGCGAAAAAAACTGTGACGGCAAGGAAATCCCTTTTATGTCCTATGATTCCAAGGTGATTACTATTGACAATGTAGACGACGCGATTGAGGCCGGATTGTATACATATGAAGAGATTTATCAGAAATAAAAAGTTTCAGGACAGGTGAAAGGCTTTAATGGAATCTGGTAAATTGTGCCGGCATACAGATTCTGCACAAAGCCGAAGAATTTACTTTTGAGGACTATGAAAAAGTGATGCGGATTAATGCAGATGCGGTGTTTGAAATGTCACAGCTTGCGGCCCGGGTGATGCTTCCGCGGGGAAATGGAAAGATTATCAACCTTGCTTCCATGACAAGCTTTGTTGCCGGCCTGGATGTGGCTGCATATACTGCATCAAAAGGCGCGGTGGCACAGATGACAAAAGCCTTCTCAAACGAAGGGGCGCCCAGGGGAATTCAGGTGAACGCTGTTGCGCCAGGTTATATTATGACAAAGATGAACCGGGATTTCTTCCAGGACAAAGAAGCCAGCTGGCGGATTTTCCGGCGCATTGCCGCAGGACGCTGGGGAAAACCAGAAGACATCGCCGCAGGCGCGGGGATGTACCTGCAAATGTAATCGCAGCAGGGATTGCGGCGAAACGGATTCGCTCTGCTGCCGGCGATTAACTGCATGCGGTACAATGGACGGAAAATCCGCCTGATTTTAAAATAGTCCTTGACTGTAAACCTTGTTTATGGCTTATTTTATTTAAAAATACAGCCTGTTACAAGGGGGAGCGCTATATGACTATAAAAGAAGTGGAGGCACGAACCGGATTGTCCCGTTCAAATGTCCGCTATTATGAAAAGGAAGAACTCATTGCCCCTTCAAGGAATGAAAGGAATGGGTATAGAGATTATTCTGAAAAAGATGTGGAGAACATAAAGAAGATCGCGTATCTGCGTACATTGGGGATTTCCATTGAGGATATCCGAGATGTTATATCTGAGAAAAAGGCTCTGTATGAGGTAATCGGACACCAAAATGAAATCCTGAAAGATCAGATACTTGAGTTTAAGAAGGCAAAGGCCATGTGTGAAAAAATGCTTAACGAAGAAAGCCTCAGCTACGAAAAATTACAGGTGGAACGATACACAGAAGAGCTGCAGGACTACTGGAATGAGAATCGGCCTGTTTTCAGACAGGATTCGGTCAGTTTTTTGTACATATGGGGGAGTCCGCTCATCTGGGCCGCCATTACAGTATTATGCCTGCTGGTCGGTATTTTGTCCTATCCTAAGCTTCCTGCGAAAATTCCGGTACAGTGGAGCAATGGCGAGGCCACGTCTCTGGCAGATAAAAAATGGATTTTTATCTATCCGGTTGTATGTATTGTCATTCGTTATCTGCTGAAGCCGTTTATCTATGTGAAATTGCAGATGAAGAAGTATTATGGAGAGATTATAACGGAGTATCTGACGAACTATTTGTGCTTTATTGCATTATCGGCGGAAGTTTTTTCCGTTCTCTTTGTTTTTCAGGTAGTGAGGAGCATTGCAGCTGTTCTGGCTGTGGACACGGCGGTCCTTTTGGGACTGCTGGCAGTCGGCTTAATCAAAATGGATTTGAGGGGAAAAGGAATGTAGTGTTATCCTTCACCACTCATGGATATTGGGCCGGGGTTCCCGACACCACTCTTGAAAATCTTTTGAATACGTGGTGAGCACTTGATTTATCTCTGAAGGCGGGATATAGGCTGTTATTTTCAGGAATTTCTCCAAAAAGGCATCTGCATCCTGCATGGACGTAAAAGAAACAGACAAGGCGGATCAAACGAAAGGCGGAAAGCTTTCTAAGCTTTCCACCACCGTCCGGAAGCCCCGCAGGGCAGGATGAGGCCGCTTTCTGTAACAGGAAGTCCGATTTCCTGGGATTCTACATGGCCCCCCAGACTTTTTAGCTCCGTGGCGATCATATAGGTCAGCACGGCGGGAGCCAGTCCTGTAGTGTAGGAGTTCACCAGAAAGAACAGAGGATCCGGTGACAGAAGCTTTGTACACAGATGGATAAAGGGATGGATGGAATCCTCGATCTTCCAGATTTCCCCCTTTGGCCCTCTTCCATAGGAAGGGGGATCCATGATAATGGCATCGTAGTGATTGCCTCTGCGGATTTCCCGCTCTGCGAACTTCGTGCAGTCGTCTACCAGCCAGCGGATAGGAGCCTGGGAAAGTCCGCTGGAAGCGGCGTTTTCTTTGGCCCAGGATACCATGCCCTTGGAAGCGTCCACATGGGTTACGGAGGCTCCGGCAGCTGCAGCGGCCAGAGTGGCGCCGCCTGTGTAGGCAAAGAGATTCAGCACCTTTATGGGCCGGCCGGCTTCCCGGATTTTTTTGGAAAACCAGTCCCAGTTGGCTGCCTGCTCCGGGAAAAGCCCTGTGTGTTTAAAACTGAAGGGCTTCAGATTAAAAATAAGATTTTTATAAGAAATGCTCCACTGCTCCGGCAGATGGAAGAACTCCCATTCGCCGCCGCCCTTTTTGCTCCGGTGATAGTGACCGTTCATTTTCTTCCAGCCCGGATGCCGCCGGGGCGTGTCCCAGATGACCTGGGGATCCGGACGCACCAGGAGGTACTTTCCCCAGCGCTCCAGCTTTTCACCCTTCGATGTATCGATCACTTCATAATCCTTCCATTGGTCAGCAACCCACATAATTTCCTCCAGATTTATATAATAATGAAAATTTTCTGATACGCAAAAGCAAGAGAAGTATAACAAAAACGGGACAAAATGTAAATCTATCTTTCGATCTGGGATAGAACCGTCACGGCAGACAGCGAGCAGGCGCCTGCTTTCATCCTGCTTCTACAATGACTTCAGCTTTCGGTACAGATCCCCCATAATAGCCTCCCGGTCCAGGGTGCGGATGTTCCGCATCAGGGGACGGCGGTAGTCAAAGCTCCAGGTAAGCTGGTCGGTGATGATGGGGGTAGCCGTGATTTCGCTGGTACTCCAGGAAGCGTTCATGAGCACGGCGAAGGCAGACACATCCCAGATCTCTTTTCCGGTGGCAAAGGCTTCAGCCCGGAAGCCTGCTACATTTTCGATGAAATAATCGCACATAGGATTGACCCCTCCGATAAAGCTTTTCAGAGCGGGAACGCTGGTGATCAAATGGGAAGATACGTAATAGGCAGGTACATGGATCAGGGGAACTCCGCAGTCGAAGAGAACCTGAGCTGCGTATTTATCACGGTTTACGTTAAATACATCCGGAGAATGTCCGAAATCGTTGCCGCCAAGCCAGACAACCACCAGATTTTTTATGATTTCCGGATCTTTCTGGATTGCCGAAGCTACATTTGTGACCGCGCCGATAGCCACGATGTAGAGGGGATTCTCAGAAGAGTACCCTCTGGCCAGGCGGAGAATGCAGTCTGCCGCATCAGAGGGAACCGGTTCCTTCGACGGCTTCATAAAGCGGGGCGACCCCTTTTTTACAAAGTCCCGCGGAATGTTTTCCCGGCCCATGAGCCGAAGCAGCCGGAAGATCTCCTCATAGCTTAAGAGCATCCCTTCCTCCGGATCCTGGAGTCCGTCGTCAATGACATAGGGGGCGGCCAGAATCCCTTTTACGTTGAAACGCTCTGGTGAAAGAAGAGCGTAGGCAATGGCGAACTGGTCGTCGATTTCATTATTTGTATCACTGTCAATCAGAATGTCAATTTTTTCAACAGGGAACTGAAGCATTTTGATTCGTGTCACTTCATTAATTAATGGATACATGAAAAATCTCCTTTCTTCTGTAAATACACATGACCTTCTCTTTTTTATCATTGCGGCGTCCAATTTTCAACAAAAGAATCAATTAAAAGTGCACAAAAATATATCTTAAAAATTGTTTAAAAAGCAGAAAAATAATAAAGGGTTTGATTTTTCTGTTAGAGCGTGATATAGTAAACTTACAAACGAAAACGTTACCGGAAACGTAACCGGTAGCTAAAAAATAAAAGGAGGGCTATTATGTTAAAGAAGAAAATTTCATGGGTGCTTGCCATGACCATGGCAGCAACAATGCTGGGCGGATGTCTTACCACATCAGCAGAAGAAAGCAGTTACGATGGAACTATCCGCTGGCTGAATTACAAGCCTGAGGTGGCTGACGCAATGCAGGAAATAGCTGCCGCTTACACAGAGGAGACTGGAATCGATGTTCAGATCGAGACAGCAGCTTCCGGACAGTATGAAGCTACGCTGACTGCCAGAATGGACAGCTCAGATGCTCCTACTATTTTTGTAATTGATAGTATCAATATGCTGAACACCTGGAAGGATTATATCTCTGATCTTTCTGATACAGAGCTTTACTCCATGGTAACAGATGATTCCTACACCATGAATGACGGAAACGGAACGATTTATGGTATTTCCTACGCTCTGGAAGCATGGGGCATCATCGTAAACAAGGGAATCACGGACGCATATTTCGCGTCTCCCAACAAGAGCACAGAGTACACCTCACTGGATGATCTGTATACGTTTGACGCTCTGAAAGCTGTAGTAGAAGATATGACCGCTATGAAGGACGAACTGGGAATCCAGGGCGTGTTTGGTTCTACTTCTCTGAAAGCGGGCGACGACTGGAGATATCAGACCCATCTGATGAATCAGCCTCTGTACTGGGAGTGGGGCGGAAATGAGAACATCGACCTGAACGGAGCGGTTCCGGAATTCACCTTTGAGTACTCCGAGAATTACAAGAACATCCTGGATCTGTACCTGAACAACTCTGTAACAGAGCCGAACCTGGTAGGAACCAAGACGGTAGACGACTCCATGGCGGAGTTCGCTCTTGGACAGTGCGCGATGATTCAGAACGGCGACTGGGCTTGGAATACCATTGCCAATACAGACGGAAGAGTTGTAGAGGATGAGAATGTAGTATTTATCCCCATCAGCTGCGGCGTAGAGGGTGAGGAAAATATGGGCCTGAACGTAACCGGATCTCAGTATATGTGCATCAACTCTCAGGCGTCTGAGGAAGACCAGGCGGCTGCAGAAGAGTTCCTGGTATGGCTGTTCAGCTCTGACACCGGAAAACAGCTGGTAGCTGAGAAGCTTCAGTTCATGACTCCGTTCAGCACCATGAGCGACGCGACCTACACCAATCCGCTGTACGCAAGCGAAGCCGCGATCACAGAGGCAGGCAAGACTGCTTACTGCGCGGCTGCAAACCTGATTCCGGATCAGACCTGGAAGGACAACATGGGCGCGAACCTGCTGATGTACGCTCAGGGCCAGATGGAATGGGACGATGTGGTTTCCAACGCTGTGGAGACATGGGCTGTTGAGAGAGACATTACAAATACTGCTAACGGAAACTAAAGATTTTAAACGACGCTGGCTCTCTGCCCTATAGCAAGGCAGAGCCGGTGCCGCCTTAACAGATTAAGAGGCTGCCGTAAAATGCGAAGAGGGATCAGAAAGCCTTCGAAATTCATTTTCCGGCAGCCGTTTTTTAAAATTTCAGCTGCGGAAACCGCGGCACTGGAGGAAAAAGATGCAGAAAATATATAAGAAAAAGAAATATCTTGCGATCTTTACCCTGCCTACGCTGATCGCATACGCCATCGCCTTTGTGGTGCCGTTTTTTATGGGGTTATATTTGTCCTTCTGCAATTTTAAGACGATTGGGAATGCTAAATTTGTGGGATTATCTAATTTCGCATATGTGTTTTCAGACAGCAACGGCTTTTTGGCCGCGCTCTGGTTTACTGTGAAGATCGCTGTGGTAGGAGTTATTTCTACGAATGTCATTGCTTTCGCCCTGGCTCTTCTGCTTACCAGAGGACTGAAAGGAACCAATGTTTACCGTACTATTTTCTTTATGCCCAACCTGATCGGCGGTATTATCCTGGGCTATATCTGGCAGCTTCTGCTGAACGGTATTCTGATTCAGCTGGTGGGAGCGGATATTACATACAGCTCTACGTATGGATACTGGGGTATTATTATTCTGTATAACTGGCAAAAGATCGGGTATCTGATGATTATCTATATCGCCGGCCTGCAGTCCATATCCGGCGATCTTCTGGAAGCGGCCAAGATAGACGGCGCTACCTACTGGCAGACCTTGAGAAAGATTATTCTTCCGCTTGTAATGACTTCTATTACTATCTGCAGTTTCCTGGCTCTTACCGACTGCTTCAAGATGTATGACCAGAACCTGGCATTGACTGCAGGAGCACCGGGAACTCAGACAACGATGCTGGCACTGGATATTGTGGAAACCTATTACAATCGTGTTGGATTCGCAGGAGTCGGCCAGGCTAAGGCAGTCGTCTTTACAGTACTTGTATTTGTAATTGCCATGATTCAGCTTAAGGCAACGAGATCCAGGGAGGTGGAATAAAAATGAAACAGAAAAAAGAAATCAGCCATGCTATTATCTATGTGATTCTGACAATTCTGTCAGTGGCGTTTCTGATTCCTATCCTTTTGGTAATCATGAATTCTTTCAAGAACAAGCTTTTTATTTCTACCACACCTTTTGAACTGCCCAATGAGCAGAGCTTTATGGGACTGAAAAACTATGTAGAAGGTTTGATGAAAATTCATTTCTTTGACAGTATTGGATATTCTCTGTTTATTACAGTGTTTTCTGTGCTTGCCATTGTGATTTTCTGCTCTATGACAGCATGGTATATTACAAGAGTTAAAGGGAAGGTGACTACTGTACTTTATTATATGTTTATCGCCAGCATGGTGGTTCCTTTCCAGATGGTTATGTATACCATGACGAAGACAGCAAATGTTCTTCATCTGGATAACTATGTAGGTATCGTCGCTCTGTATTTAGGATTCGGAGCTGGTATGTCTGTGTTCATGTATTCAGGTTTTGTTAAAGGGATTCCCATGGAGTTGGAAGAGGCGGCTTTGATTGACGGATGCAGTCCTTTTTCCATGTTCGTAAAAGTTATTTTCCCGATTTTGAAGCCGATTTCTATTACTGTAGCGATTCTTAACGCTATGTGGATCTGGAACGATTACCTCCTTCCCTATCTGATAATCGGAACAAAGTACAGAACCATTCCGGTTGCTATCCAGTATCTGAAGAGCGGATACGGCTCCATAGATTACGGCCATCTGATGGCGGCCATCGTAGTGGCGCTGATCCCGATTGTTATTTTCTACTTCGCATGCCAGAAGTATATTATTGAAGGAATTGTAGAAGGAGCTGTAAAAGGCTGATTACGTAAGACTGACACAGAGGAGACAGAATGAATAAGCGGTACAGAGACAAGACATACAGCGGTTGGATGGGAAAAATGATCGGCGTGGTCCACGGAGCGAATATTGAGGGCTGGACCAGGGAAACCATTGAAAGCACCTTTGGAGAAATCCGGGATTATCCCTTCCGGTTTACGAATTTCTGCGCGGATGATGACATAAACGGGCCGGCGTTTTTTCAGAGAGCGGTTCTGGATTACGGAGCCGAAGCCGGACAGCAGGAGATGGCAGACACCTTTTTAAATTATGTCAGTGACGGACACGGATTTTTCTGGTGGGGAGGATACGGTGTCTCTACCGAGCACACAGCGTATCAGAACCTGGTGGAGGGAGTCCCGCCGGAACGCTCCGGCAGCGCGGAATTAAACGGAGAGGTGCTGGCCAATCAGATCGGCGGTCAGATATTTTCTGATTGCTGGGGGCTGGCCTGTCCGGGGAATCCGGAAAAAGCCGCTGCGCTGGCAGAACGGATGGCATCTCTGACTCACGACCAGGAGGGGCTTCAGGGGGCCAGGTTCATAGCTGCGGCCATAGCGGCTGCCTTTGATGCGGAGTCTGTGGAGGAGATTCTGGATCAGGCTTTTGCGCAGCTTTCACCTGAAAGCGCTTATGCTGCCATGGCCCGGGATGTGCGAAGCTTCGCGGAAGCCCACCGGGAGGACTGGCGCCTTTGCTTTGACTACGTAAAGGAACATTACGACTATCGGTTTTACCAGGGGGTATGTCACATTATTCCCAACGCGGCGGTGATTGTCCTGGCTCTGGTGACCGGAAGGGGCAGCTTTCATGACACTATCAATATTGCTGCTATGTGCGGATGGGATACAGACTGCAACGAAGGAAACCTGGGAACCATTCTGGGGGTATACTGTGGAATTGAGGGAATACCAAAGGAATGGCTGCCTCAGATACATGACCTGGTGATCTGTTCCGGTTCTCTGGGAGGCTTGAATATTCAGACTGTACCGCAGCTGGCAGAGACCACCCTGCGGGCGGCCAAGATCCTGGAGAAAACAGAAGGGGCGGGAAAAGCTTACCAGGAAAAAGACCCGGAGGATGCGTTATGGAAAAGGATTTTGGGAAAGCCGGAAGGACAGTATTTTCACTTCCAGTTTCTCGAAAGTACCCATGGAATCCGGACCAGAAATCTTCCGGATTGTCCGGGATTGGTTCGGAACACGCAGGAGTGTGCATTTATCGGGAACCGTTCTCTGAAGATCGTGCATCCTGTTTTCGGAAACAGCCATTGGTTTGATGTTTGCTTCAGAACGTATTATGGGCCGGAAGATTTTCAGGACAATCGTTATCAGCCGGATCTTTCTCCGGTGGTTTATCCTGGCGACACCATTCGCTTCCATTATTGCTTTGGAGAAGAAAATAAAGGCAAGAAAATCCGGGTACAGGGATATTTCGTCAATCGTCTGGATGGAAAACAGCGGTTCGTCTGGGAACGGGCAGTTCAGATACAGGATGGCGGATGGAAATGCTCTGAGATTGTAATTCCTTCTGAAGAAAACGTTCTGATTCAGGAGGTAGGAGTCAGAATAACCGGAATGGATGTGGCGGTCCGGGAACAGACAGCTCCTTTTCTCCTCTATCTGGGAGATGTGGAAATTTTATCTGCCCCGGATTACCGTGTGACAGGAGAAGGAATGCTTACGGAGATCTGGACGGCGGTAGATACAAATCCAGCCGGCTTCAGCTACCTGCGGGGGGTGGCTGAGATTTACAAAAAGGCTTTGCGCATCTCTGGTTCTGGAAAACCGGCGGAAATGTATACGGGAATCATAAACTGGAAGGATTACCGGCTTGAGGCGGCTATGGAGCCGATAGCAGGCGAGGATCATTATCTTCTGGCCAGAGTCCAGGGAGGAATGCGCTGGTACGGCGCCGGATTTACGGTACGGGACGGAAAGAAATACGCGGCCATCCTGAAGAAGAACCGGGAAATATCCGCCCTCTGCCTGATTCCCTTTGAGTGGGAATGGGGAAAGGTATACGACTGCTGCTTTAAGGTACAGGGAAACCGTCTTACCTTCCTGGCAGACGGAAAGGAGCTTCTGGACTGTGAAGACCGGGAAGGATTTTACGGGAACGGATGCGTCGGTCTGGGGAATCAGAGAGCTTCCCGCACGGCCTTCCGGGAATATTCTGTGAAGGCGCTCTGAAATCAGACAGCAGGAAAAGACAGAACTCAGGATGAAAAAGAAAGGAGACAAACATGGAAATAGATTATAATCCGCAGCTTGGGTATAGAAGGACCATTTTCCACGGAAACTATGATTTTCTGATCGGTATTTCATTCTTTGAAAGCCGCGGGGACGGCTTATACATTACGGCGGACACCTACCGGGGAAAGCAGGTGCCGGTAAAGATCTGCTTTTTCACTGACACAGCTTTCCGCTTTCAGATGCTGCCGGATCCAGGAATATCGGAAGTAAAGTGTCCTGTTTTTTTGCCGGACTTACGGGAAAAAGCGGAATCCGGAGAGACGGAGGATTTTTTCTGGTATAAAACCGGCCGGACGGAGCTTAGATTTCAGAAAAAATTCTGGGAGATGTCTGTGTACGCTCAGGGAAAGCTCATTTCAAAGCAGCAGGTATTTGACACCAACGTGGACAATCGGTGGAAGTGCCTTCCGGTCGGGTTTGAGACGGATGAAGCGGGAAGATGTGTGAAGGTCAGAGAGAATATGTATCTGTTTTCGGATGAAGAGTTCTGGGGCTTCGGAGAAAGGTTCACAGAGCTGAACAAAAGAGGCAGGAGGCTTCAGTGCTGGCAGAAGGACGCCCTCTCCACCAATACAGAGGATTCCTATAAGGGCCATCCCTTTTTCATCAGCAGCAGGGGCTACGCGGTTCTTCTGAATACCTTTACAAGATCTGTGTTCGATATGGGATGCACTTCACAGGTAAGCTGGCAGATGGAAGCAGAAGACGGCTGCCTGGACTATTTCTTTTTCGTGGAACCGTCAGGCGATTACAAGTCCCTTCTTCGTCAGTACATTGATTTGACTGGAGGGATTCCCATGATTCCCAAATGGGCCTTCGGTTTCTGGATGTCAAAATGCTCTTATCAGAACCGCCGGGAAATCGAAGAGGTGGCAGAGAAGGCGGCCCAATATCAGCTTCCTGTGGATGTGATTCACATTGATAACTGGCAGAGAAGAGAAAATTTCGGAACCTGGGAGTGGGATACGGACCGTTTTCCGGATCCGGAGGGAATGATTCAGTGGCTGAAAGAAAGACAGATTCACTTAAGCCTCTGGATGTATCCTTATCTGGATGAAACTTCTCCCCTTTTTCCGGAGTTGGAGGAAAAGGGATATTTTGTAAAAAACCGGGAAGGGAAGACGGCTCTGTTTTACTCTACGGCTGATTCTGCGACCAGATGCGGCTGCTTTGACTTTACGAATCCGGAGTTTCTGAAGTGGTACAAGGGAAGAGTTATGCCGGTGCTCCGCATGGGCGTATCTGTAATCAAGACGGATTTTTCTGAGGCTGTTCCGGAGGACGCCCTTTACTGGGACGGAACAGGAGGCGTCCAGGGGCATAACCGTCTGACGTACCTTTACGCCGCGACCATTTACCGATGGATGCAGGAAGCGCAGAAGGAGACAGGAAATATGCCCATGCTGTGGGGGAGAAGCGGATTCGCTGGATCTCACCGGATACCGGCGGCCTGGGCGGGAGATTCTTCCAGCGCTTTAAACAATCACAGCGCCCTTTTAAGAGGAGGCTTAAGCATTGCCATGTCCGGAGTCTCCTTCTGGGGCTTTGACATGGGAGGTTTCTACAGTACAGATTATAATGGAAATGAATGCCTTCCCACGGAAGAAGAGTACCTCAGATCCATGGAGCTTGGATTTTTCATGCCTCTGTCGAGAGCTCACGGAAAAACTCCCAGGGAGCCCTGGAAGTTTTCAGAGAAGGTTTTAGAGACTGCCAGAAAATTTGATCAGATGCGTCATGAACTGATTCCCTATCTGTATAGTACTGCCTGCGAAAGCCATCTGGAGGGAGTGCCTATGCTCAGACCCCTTCTGCTGGAATACCCGAAAGACCTGACAGCCAGGAACCAGGAACTTTCCTGCATGATTGGGGGAAGTCTTCTGATCGCGCCTCCCTTTGAAAGAGAGAGGTATTCTGTCTACCTTCCGGCAGGAAAATGGGCAGACATGGGGACAGGAGAAATCCTTCCAGGCGGCGGATATTTAGAATTGCAGCCAAAGCTGGATGAGCTTCCTGTGTTCCAGAAAGAAAATTCCCTGGTTCTTCGACTCCCGGGGCAAGATCAGGCCCATGTTCCACAGGGTCCCTTCAGAGAGCTGAACGGAACGCTTTTCTATTCGGAGGAGATGAACGCTGTCTATTACGATGAGACAAAGGACGGAGAAATAGGAAAATACACTTTTCACGCATATGAAAAGGATGGATTTCTCCGGGTAGATACGGAATTAAATTTAAAAAGGCTGGAACTGATAACAGAGAAGACATTTCGCGGGATCGTGATAAACGGATGTGTCCAGCCGGAAGAATGAAAACATTAACCCAAACATGATATAGAGGAGAAAAAAATTGAGGGCGAGCGGAATTTTGCTTCCGGTGACCAGCCTTCCTTCTAAGTATGGAATTGGCTGTTTTTCCGAAAGCGCATATGAATTTGTGGATCAGCTGAAGGAAGCGGGACAGCGCTTCTGGCAGATCCTGCCTCTGGGCCCTACCAGCTTTGGGGATTCTCCCTACCAGTCCTTTTCTACTTTTGCCGGCAACCCGTATTTTATAAGCCTGGAGGAGCTGATCCGGGAAGGTGTGCTTACAGAAGAAGAATGCGGAGCGGTGGATTTCGGAGAGGATCCGGGAAACGTTGACTACGGAAAAATGTATGAGGGACGTTTCCCGCTGCTGCGCAAGGCGTATGAGAGGAGCGATATCAGCAAAAATCCGGAGTTTGCCAGTTTTATGGAAAAAAATGCTTACTGGGTGAAGGATTACGCCATCTTTATGGCAGTAAAAGATCTTTTTGAAGGGGCAAGCTGGGATCAGTGGCCGGAAGATATCAGAAAACGCTGGGGATATTCTATGGAATACTATCAGCGGGAGCTTTACTATGAGATCGAGTTTTATGAGTACATACAGTTTAAGTTTATAGAGCAGTGGACCAGGCTGAAGGCATATGCCAATGAAAGAGGGATACGGATCATAGGAGACATTCCTATCTATGTGGCCTATGACAGCGCCGATGTCTGGGCTCATCCGGAACTGTTTCAGTTCGATGAGAATAATCTGCCGGTAGCTGTGGCCGGATGTCCGCCGGACGGATTCGCGGCGGACGGCCAGCTCTGGGGAAATCCGCTGTATCGGTGGGACTATCACCGACAGACCGGATATGCCTGGTGGATGCAGCGGCTTGGCTATTGCTACCAGCTCTATGACGTGGTACGGATTGATCATTTCCGCGGGTTCGACGAGTATTTCTCGATTCCGTACGGAGAGACAACGGCTAAGAACGGACATTGGGAAAAAGGACCGGGGATTGAATTCTTCTGGCGGATGAAGGAGTGCCTGGGCGAAAAAGAGATTATTGCGGAAGATCTGGGGTATGTAACGGATTCTGTCCGTCAGCTTGTGCGGGACAGCGGTTTCCCAGGCATGAAGGTGCTGGAATTTGCCTTTGATTCCAGAGACTCAGGAAGCGCCAATGACTATCTGCCTCACAATTATATTCAGAATAGTATCGTGTATACCGGTACCCATGACAATGAAACTCTTACAGGCTGGTTCGGCAGTATCCGTCCGGAGGAGAGGAAGATGGTGCGGAATTATCTGAATAATTATCGCGATTCAGATAAAGAGATCTATTGGGATATGGTCTGCCTGGCTATGGGCAGCGTATCAAAGCTGTGTGTGATTCCCATTCAGGATTATCTGGGCTACGACAACAGCGCCAGAATCAATAAGCCCTCCACTATCGGAACCAACTGGAAGTGGAGATTGAAGAAGGGGGAGATCACAGAAGAGCTGCTGAAGCGCATCCGGGATCTCACCATGTGGTACGGAAGATATTACGGGTGAATCAGGAGGGTTATGC
>DVGK01000141.1 GCA_018712785.1 Candidatus Choladousia intestinavium
ATTTTACTTTTACGCTGTGGATTTTCTGTGAAGAGGCGGCTATAATAGAGACTATGAAAAGTAAAAGCGAGATTTTATTAAAACTGTTTGTTTCTACCCTGTATCTCAGCGCCTTCACCTTTGGCGGCGGATATGTGATCGTCACGCTGATGAAAAAGAAATTCGTGGATCAGTACCACTGGATTGAAGAAAATGAGATGCTGGATCTCATTGCCATAGCCCAGTCAGCCCCGGGGGCTATTGCTGTAAACGGAGCTATTGTGGTGGGCTATAAGCTTGCCGGTATGGCGGGAGCTGTGACCGCCATTGTGGCTACGATTATTCCTCCCTTCGTCATCATCTCCCTGATCTCTGTTTTCTATAATGCCTTCAGGAGCAATTCTATCATCAGCCAGATGCTGGAGGGGATGCAGGCCGGCGTGGGGGCGGTGATCGCTTCCGTGGTGTATGAAATGGGAAGAGGCGTGGCGGAGACTAAAGATCCCCTGTCTCTTCTTATTATGGCAGGAGCCTTTGGAGCGGCATGGATCCTGGAGGTCAACGTGGTTTATGTTATTGTGGCCTGCGGTCTGATTGGGGCCGCCCGGACTTTGCTGGCGGGCAGGAGGAAAAAGCAATGATCTATCTGCAGCTTTTTTTCAGTTTTCTTCAGATCGGCCTGTTCAGCTTCGGGGGCGGCTACGCGGCCATGCCGCTGATTCAGGGACAGGTGGTGACCCGGCATGAGTGGCTGACTATGGGGGAATTTACGGATCTGATCACAATCTCCCAGATGACGCCGGGGCCCATTGCCATCAACTCGGCCACCTTTGTGGGGATCAAGATCGCGGGAATCCCGGGGGCTTTGGTGGCTACCTTAGGCTGCATTCTCCCCTCCTGCGTGATTGTCACAGTAATAGCCCGGCTGTATCTTAAGTACAGAAATATGGCGCTTCTCCAGGGAGTCCTGGAATCCCTGCGTCCGGCGGTGGTGGCTCTGATCGCGTCCGCGGGCCTGTCTGTTCTGATAACAGCCTTCTGGGGCAGCGAAGGCAAAGTGATTTTTCAGGAGACCAGATGGAGTCTGGCGGTGATTTTTGCCGTCTGCCTGGTGCTTCTTCGCAAATTTAAAATGAATCCCATATGGGTGATGCTTCTGGCGGGCATTATGAAAGTGGCGGTGTCAGGAGCGGGATGGTAAAAGCCGGCAGATATCTGCCGGCTTCGTTTATAGTATCTTTAATGACCGAAGGCCTCCGCGCATTCTTTCAGACGCTGGATCACAGGAATCTGTTGAGGACAGGCACTTTCACACTGGCCGCAGGCGATGCAGTCGGAGGCCGAACTGCCCTGAGCTGTGGCTTTTAAGTATGTGTTTTTCCCTTCCTCCAACTGTCCCCAGACTAACTGCTTATTCCGGGCCGCGAAGATTTCGGGAATCGGGATTTCCTGGGGACATCCCGACGTACAGTAATGACAGGCCGTACAAGGAATGGATTTGATTCCGTGGAAGGCTTCCTGGGCTTTCTTTATGGCAGTCTGCTCCTCTTCATTCAAGGGCCTGAAGTCTTTCATATAGGAAAGATTATCCTTCATCTGCTCCAGGTTGGACATACCGGAGAGAACGGTGATGATGCCCTCCAGGGAAGCGGCATAACGGATCGCCCAGGAGGCGAAGGAAGCTTCCGGGGACGCCTGGCGGAAGATTTTCTGCACATCGTCAGGCGGGCTGGCCAGGGCGCCGCCTTTCACAGGCTCCATAACCACAATGGATTTTCCGTGCTTTCTTGCCACCTCATAATTTTCCCTGGCGGTTACGTCCGGATTTTCCCAGTCCGCGTAGTTCAGCTGCAGCTGTACGAATTCCGCGTCCGGATGCTTCGTCAGAAGCTCATCCAGAATCTGGGGCGTGGCATGGAAGGAGAAGCCCCAGTGCTTAATCAGCCCCTTCTCCTTCAGCTCTTTGACGAAATCCCAGAGATGGTAGTCCTCATACATTTTGTAATTGGCCGTCTGGAGGGCATGAAGCAGATAATAATCAAAATATCCGGCTCCTGTCCGTTCAAGGCTGGTATAAAACTGCTGCTTGGCCGAGGTTTCGTCGTGGGCGCCGGACCAGGCGCAGACCTTTGTGGCCAGGGTATAGCTCTCCCTGGGATAACGGTCTACCAGGGCGGCTTTGGCAGCACGCTCAGAGTCTCCCCCGTCATACACGTAAGCTGTATCAAAATACGTCAGACCGGCATCCATGAAAAGATCTACCATCTGTTTTGTCTGTTCAAGATCAATTTTTCCAGACGCGTCCTTAGGAAGTCTCATAAGTCCAAATCCAAGCTTCGGTGTGGATTCTCCAAAATAGCGTTCCATTTTTCTCCTCCTTTAAATATGTGGTTTTTAGAAAATTTTATCATAGGTACTTAAAAAAAATCAATCCTGTATGATCTATTCCCGCAGGCAGTGGACACCTCCAAAGCAGTATATTCTTTTGTTAAAAATCAGACCTAATACTCACTTGCTCCCATGCCTTCAGTTCATCCAATCGGCTTTCCGGTTCCTTGCGGACAAAGTTAACGGCATCACTGCCGAGCAGCAGTCGCATACGGAGATTTTCCTTCCGTGTCCTCCCCGCCGTTTCGGCAGTGCTGCGGTCAATGATCTCGCTGCGGCCGAGATCCAGGGCGGCGATAGCGGTCATATCTTCTTCACTGAGGGCAAAATCCCAGATATTGAAATTCTCCTCCATCCGCTCCCTGTGAGTTGATTTGGGGATTATCACCACGCCACGCTGGGCGTTCCAGCGCAGAGCCACCTGGGCGGCAGTCTTACCATATTTCTGGCCAATCTCAGTCAGAACCGGATGTATGAAAATGCCGTGTTTTCCTTCGGCCATCGGTCCCCACGCCTCAGGCTGGACATTCAGGGATTTCATGTTCTCTATCGCTCCGGTTTGCGCGAAGAAGGGGAGCAGCTCCACCTGGTTGACCATAGGGGTGATCCTGGCGTTCATACACAAGTCTGTTAAACGGTCCGGGTAGAAGTTGCATACACCGATAGCTCTGATTTTTCCGGCCGCAAACAGTTCTTCCATGGCCTGCCACGCGCCATAATAGTTGTTCATGGGCTGGTGAATCAGATACAGATCCAGATAATCCAGCCCCAGCTTCTGCATGGAAGTTTCAAACGCTTTCTTAGCGCTTTCATAACCTGCATCCTGAATAAAAATAACCGGGAGAAGGTGAGGGTGTTTTTGGAGTGGGGCAAGGAGAGTAAAAATTCTGAGTAATCTTTCCAGTGCCTTTTAAGCGTAAAAATCAAAAAAGTCTTGACTTTTCTGGAGAAAGCTGTTTCTGACCCGGGGCTGCTACTGGCTCGCGGAAGTTCTACACCGGGGAATCCGGAATTCGGACATAGTGATAAAACGGGCGGAAGAGCATTGCGCTGTGGCCTTTGCCCGGGGAATCTGCGATGTTACAGGAAAAATATCGGGAAAGAATTTCCACGTTGCCAGCCAGCGGGAAATCTCCTTTATGAAGAAAAATTATATTCCAAGATTTGATACAGAAAAACTGGAACAGTATCTGACGGGTAATTGAAAATTTAAATGCGACATAGTTTGTTGCGCTTTGAATTACATGAGATGGGAACCATAGGGTTGTATCTGCAGCTTTATGGTTTCTTTTATGCTATCTTACAATATAGTGGTTCCAGCCCAACCTTCAGACTGGTATTTATCCTGCGATCAATGTTTAGCTAATAGAAAAGGAATGATATTATAACGTGGAAAAATACAATGTTACAAAAACAAAACAAATATGCTTGACATTAATTTTACAAATGGTAAAATGAAGATAGAAGGAGGGTAATCATGAATGAATTGTTGGGAAAGCGCATTAGGGCGTTAAGAGATGCAAAACATCTTACACAGGAGCAATTGGCTGAAAAGATTGGGATCAGCAGACAAAAATATGCCCGCATTGAGGGTGGAACAAATAATATTACGCTGGAAGAGCTCCTGCGAATTGCAGAAGTTTTGGGTGTGACAGTTGGAGATATAACCCGGGTGCTGGATGAAACACCAGTTATTGCGTACAGAG
>DVGK01000142.1 GCA_018712785.1 Candidatus Choladousia intestinavium
GGTAAAAACGGCAGGATCCGAGACTCTTCCGATCGTAATATGATCTTGTCCCTTGTATTTTTCCAGAGACAGGAAATCGTCTCTGGTTGTGATCTGTCTGACGCAGTCAAAATTTAGGGTTTCTTTCAGTCTCTGACATTTTTTATTATCCTCGTGGTAGCCTTCTATGCCAATTGCAGAAAAAATAACAGGTTTGTTATACTCCTTTGCCAGTTCCAGAGTGACAGCGGTTCTCTCATAAAAAATTTGATATAAATAATTAAAGACAGGCGCCCCTCCGAAAATAATAAGGTCGCACTCCTGGATAACGCTTCTTGCAGTGGCCAGCAGCTCCGGATCTTTAGTTTTTACATACTGCTTTGAGACAATGGCAGCGGCGCGGCTGTTAATCACAAAATCCTCGGGGGAGAGTCCAAGATTCATCATAATGGTGGAGATCAGAGAAATATCACATGCCTCAATCACCTGATCTCCTACGTTGTCTGAATCCCTGTTTGTTAAAAGAAGAATTCGATAGACTTTTGGTTGAACGTTCATTTCTTCAATCATTTTTAACCTCTCAAATTTTTAATAGTTGCTCAAAACTTATTTTCTATTGTACCGTATAAAGATATGTCTGTACAGAAATATTTGTGGAAAAATATTTTTAAAGGTTGTGTGAAAGAAAAATCTTGGCTATAATGGATATCTTAGAGGAAACTGCATCTCTGGGACGTTAAGGAGGCGCACAGATGAAGAAAAGGGATGAAAGGCCATTAAGGCCGCCGAGAATGATCAGCGGCAGCAATCTGTTTTTGGCATTTATAGGGGCCTTGTTTCTAATATGCGCGTCTGTAGTGCTGGTTCTGCATCTGCGGACGATTTACTATTTTGATATCGGGTATCTGAATCTGAAGGAAGAGACGGGAATGAGCCGGTCAGAGATCCGGGAAAATTATGATGCCTTGATCGATTATAATCTTGTATATAAGGGGATTGACAAGCTGGAGTTTCCATCTTTTCCTATGTCGGAGTCAGGGGAGATTCATTTTGCTGAAGTGAAGAGGATCTTTGTGGCGATTCAGTGGCTGTTCCTGATTACCGGAGTTTTTACAGTGCTGGGACTGATACGTAAAATTCCCCGAAGGGATTTTGGAAGCCTGAAGCTGATTTCGATCCTGACGCTGCTGATTCCGGCCGTTCTGGGGATTCTGGCGGCTCTGAACTGGGAACAGTTTTTTGTGACCTTTCACCGCCTGTTCTTTAATAACGATTACTGGATCTTTAACCCCATGACGGATCCGGTGATCCGGATTCTTCCGGACACCTTTTTCGCTCACTGCGCGGCGGCGGTGCTGTTTTTCCTTGTGCTGGGCAGCCTGCTGACGGGAGCTCTGTATCGGATTCTGGTTCCCAGAAGAGGGTCGGCAGAGGCTCCGGTCGGGAGAAAAAGAAGATAAGAGATTTTAAATGACTGAATGGATGCAGGAGTTCAAATATTGATAGGATTGTATTTCTGAGTAAAGGAGGAAGCATATGAAATTAGAAAATTTACCTCAGTATGAGCTGGTTCTTCGTGAACGTCTGGAGGATATCCGAACCGACGGATATCTGCTCCGGCATAAAAAAAGCGGCGCCAGGATTCTCGTGCTGGAGAATGAGGACGAGAATAAAGTGTTTAATATCGCATTCCGGACGCCGCCGGAAAACAGCAAGGGGGTTGCCCATATACTGGAGCACAGCGTGCTGTGCGGAAGCCGGCTGTTCCCGGCTAAGGATCCCTTTGTGGAGCTGGTAAAGGGCTCGCTGAATACCTTTTTGAATGCCATGACCTATCCGGATAAGACCATGTATCCGGTGGCGAGCTGCAATGACAAGGATTTCCGCAATCTGATGCATGTCTATCTGGACGCGGTTTTTTATCCGAATATTTATCATAAAAAAGAGATCTTTCTTCAGGAGGGATGGAGCTACCAGCTGGAGTCTCCTAAGGAAGAGCTGATCTACAATGGAGTGGTATATAATGAGATGAAGGGCGTCTATTCTTCACCGGAGAGCGTGCTGGACTATGAGATTATGAAAAGCCTGTTCCCGGATACGACCTACGGGGTGGAATCCGGAGGAGCCCCGGAGTGGATCCCTCAGCTTTCTTATGAGGAATTTCTGGACTTCCACAGAAAATATTACCACCCGTCCAACAGTTATATCTATCTCTACGGAAATATGGACGCGGAAGAACGGCTGAACTGGATGGATCGGGAATATCTGAGCTGCTTTGACAAAAAAGAGGTGGATTCCGCCATCCGTCTGCAGGAGCCCTTTGATCGTCCGGTGGAAAAAAGTCTCCCCTACTCTGTGGCGGAAAATGAGGGTACGGAGGAGAAGGATTACCTTTCCTACAACGCTGCGGCAGGAACCAGCCTGGACGTGCTTCTGTCCAATGCCTTCGCGGTACTGGAGTATGCCCTTCTCTCATCCCCGGGGGCGGTTCTGAAGCAGGCTCTGCTGGACGCGGGCGTCGGAAAGGATATTTTAGGTTCCTATGACAGCGGAATTTACCAGCCGGTCTTCAGTATTATCGCGAAGAATACAAGCAAAGATAAGAAAGAAGAGTTCCTGCGGATTATTCGGGAAGAGCTTGAGAAGGCAGCCAGCCAGGGCGTGGATCGGGATGCCCTGTATGCCGGCATTAATATTATGGAATTTAAGGCCAGGGAAGCGGATTACGGTTCCTATCCCAAAGGGCTGATCTATGGGATTAATGTGTTTGACACGTGGCTCTACGACGAGAACAGGCCTTTTGATTATCTGAAGCTGGATGTGTATGGAAAGCTGCGTCAGAAGGTGGAAGAGGGATATTTTGAAGAGATTATCCGCAGATATCTGCTTGAAAATACCCATGTCTCCGTGGTGATTCTGCAGCCGGAGCCTGGTCTTACAGAGCAGAAGGACAGGGCCGTCCGGGAGAAGCTGAAGGCTTATAAGGAATCTCTCACTAAGGAGGAGCTGGAGGCGCTGATCCGGCAGACGGAAAACTTAAGAAAATTCCAGGAAACGCCTTCCACACAGGAGGAGCTGGAGAAGATTCCCATGCTTGCAAGAGAGGATATCGGGAAAGAAGCCAGAAAGTTTTCCAACACTTCTTTAGCCTGGGAGGGGATTCCGGTTCTCCATCACGATCTGTTTACCAATGGAATTGCCTATCTGGATTTCCTTTTTGAAATCAAGAGGATTTCCCGGGAGGAAATTCCATATCTGGGAATTCTCAAGGCAGTCCTTGGAATGGTGGATACAGAGAATTATTCTTATGGGACTCTGAACTATGAGATTAATAAAAATACAGGAGGAATCAGCGCGGGGATCAGTGTCTTTCCGGTTCTGAAGGAGGAAAACCGATGCCGCGTTTTCCTGGGAATCAAGGCCAGAGCTCTGTATGACCAGCTTCCTTTCGTGTTCCGAATGACAGAGGAGATTCTGTGCAGAACGAAACTGGAAAATGACCGGCGGCTTTATGAGATTCTTGCCATGCAGAAATCCAGAATGTCCATGTATTTAAGCTCCTCCGGCCATGGAACCGCCGCGGTCAGAGCCATGTCTTATTTCTCTGAGACCGGGGCCTACAATGATTCGGTCAGCGGTATCCGCTATTACCGCCTGCTGGAAGAGCTGGAAGGCAATTTCCAGGAGAAGAAGGAGGAGCTGAAGGCTGTTCTGAAAGGAATGCTGGATAAGCTGGTGTGCAGGGACGGTTTCCTTTTAAGCGTCACCTGCGACGAAGAAGGGCTTCAGGCTGTAAGGGAAGCAGGAGGCGAGTTCCTTTGCAGGCTGCCGGAAGGAAAGGGAGAGATTTTGAACAGTCATCCAACGCTGGCTGTGGGGAACGAAGGATTTACCACTCCGGGACAGGTGCAGTACGTGGCCAGAGCAGGAAACTTCAGAAAAGGCGGGTTTGATTATAAAGGAACCCTGCAGCTTCTGAAGGTGCTTATGAGTTACGATTACCTTTGGAATCATATACGGGTAAAGGGAGGCGCTTACGGCTGCATGAGCTCCTTTGGAAAGAGCGGCGACGCCTACTTTGTTTCCTATCGAGATCCCAATCTGGAGAAGACGAATCAGGTTTACGAGGGGATTCCGGAGTATCTGGAAAACTTTACGGCCACAGAGCGGGATATGACAAAATATATTATCGGAACTATCAGTGATCTGGATATGCCGCTTACTCCGTCCACGGCAGGAAGCCGGTCTCTCCACGCGCATATCAGCGGCATTACCGATGAGGAAGTGCAGCGGGAGAGAAATGAAATTCTGGAGGCGGAGCCTGAGGATGTGCGCGGCCTGGCTCCTTTGGTAAGGGAAATCCTTCGGCAGGATCATCTGTGTGTAATCGGAAATGAAACAAAGCTCAAGGAGGCGGAAGGGCTGTTTGGACGGCTGGAGCCTCTGGCAGATTAAGAGGGACGGAAGATTTATGGAAGATAAAAAATATAAATCCGGGTTTGCCGCGTTGATCGGCAGACCCAATGTGGGGAAGTCTACCTTGATGAATCATCTGATCGGCCAGAAGATCGCGATTACTTCTAAAAGGCCCCAGACCACCAGAAACCGGATTCAGACGGTCTATACAAGTGAGAAGGGGCAGATCGTCTTTCTGGATACGCCCGGCATTCACAAGGCCAAGAACAAGCTGGGAGAGTATATGGTACAGGTGGCGGAGCGGACCCTTAAGGAAGTGGATGTGATCCTGTGGCTGGTGGAGCCGGATTCCTATATCGGAAAGGGTGACCGCCGGATTGCGGAGCAGCTGAAGAAGATTCCGGTTCCGGTGATTCTGGTTATGAATAAGATGGACACAGTGGATAAGAGGGACCTGGCCGGTTTCCTGGACGCCTACCGGGAGGTGGGGGACTTTGCGGAAATGACAGCCGTATCGGCTCTGCGGAGCCTGAATCTGGAAGGGCTTTTGGAGATGATTTTTAAGTATCTTCCCTACGGCCCTAAGTTCTATGACGACGATACGGTGACAGACCAGCCCCAGCGTCAGATCGTGGCGGAGATGATCCGGGAAAAGGCCCTTCGATGTCTGGAGGAGGAGATTCCCCACGGAATCGCCGTTTCCATTGAGCAGATGAAGGAGAGGCCCGGGGGGAAGATTACAGATATCGAAGCCACGATCATCTGTGAAAGGGAGTCCCACAAGGGGATCGTCATCGGAAAGGGCGGCGAGATGCTCCGCAGGATCGGCTCCCAGGCCAGAAGAGACATTGAAGGAATGCTGGAGCAGAAGGTCAACCTTCAGCTCTGGGTGAAGGTCAAGCGGGACTGGCGGGACAGCGACTATATGATTAAGAATTTCGGATATGATAAGAAGGAATTATAGTCAAGATGAGCGAACCTTTAAAGCTTACGGGAATGGTGCTCTCTGCCGCCCCGGCCGGGGAGTACGATAAAAGAGTGGTGATTCTCACAAAGGAGCGGGGAAAGCTGGCAGCCTTCGCCAGAGGGGCCAGAAGGACGGCAAGCCAGCTCCTTGCCCCCTGCAATCCCTTTTCTTTCGGGAGCTTCATTCTGTATGAGGGAAGAAATTCCTATACGCTGGTTCAGGCCGATATTTCCAATTATTTTCTTGAGCTGAAAGAGGATTTTGCCGGTACCTGCTACGGTATCTACTTTATGGAGGTGGCGGATTACTATACAAGAGAGAATCTGGACGGAGGACCGATGCTGAATCTTCTGTATGTCTCTCTGAAAGCTCTGGCAAATCAGAGGCTGGACAATGAGCTGGTCCGCTGTGTCTTTGAGATGAAGGCTATGATCCTCAATGGCGAATACCCCTTTGATGTAATACAGGATCCGGGTCTTCAGGAGGCCACCAGGTATGCTCTTGCCTACGTGGTCAACGCGCCTGCGGGCCATCTTTATACTTTTACTCTGAAGCCGGAGATACTGGAAGAGTTTAAAAGGGTTCAGCAGAAGCTGAACCGGAAAAACATAGACCGTCCTTTTAAATCCCTGGAAATTCTGAAGACCATGCTTGAAATGTAGGTTCACGCTTTACAGGGAGGGATTTTCTATGTATAATATATTGGATTCATTTACAGAAAAGGCCGCGATGCCTTTGTCTGTTTAAGTGCCGCCGGAAGCGGCATATCCGTTTAGGAGGAGAAGATGTGAAGGGAAAAATCATGCCGGAAGCGGCAGACCTTTATGGCCGCGGCAGGCGCGGCGGACGATACGTGATAAGAGGGGCAGCATTGGCGGCAGCGGCAATGCTCCTGCTTGGCGGATGTGATATGCTGAATCAGGAGGAGTACAGCCCCGGGGAACCGGACTCTGTTTCCGTCGCTAAGGACGGGACGATTACAGAGTATGTCAGTGAGACCCTTGGGGAAGCTTACTACGATGAGACAGAATTGGAGGGAATGATTTCCTCTGAGGTAAACGCCTATAACCAGGAGAATGGGGAAGGCTCTGTCACAGTGAGAAGCATGGAGATTCAGGATGGAAAGGCGGATCTTGTGCTGGAGTTTGCCTCTGCGGAAGATTTTGCTTCCTTTAATAATATAGAGTTTTATTACGGCTCCATTATCAATGCGCAGCTGGCCGGCTATCTTTTTGATACTGACTTCAAGCAGGTCAGGGACGGCGTTGTGGAAGGAGATGCGGTCTCTGCCAGCCAGGCGATGCAGGATATGTCAGCGCAGGTGCTGATTGTGGAGGGACCGCTGGAGGTAAGGGTTCCGGGAAGCGTCACTTACACCAGTACCAATTCAGAGGTGCTTTCTGAATCAGTGGTGAATGCTACCGGAGAGTCTGACGAGGAAGACCAGGAGGAGCTGATCCTGCCTTCCAATGCTGTCTATACCAAGAGTGAAGAAAGCTTTGAGGAGCAGGCAGCCGGAAAAAGAGTTTACATTATTTTTGAACAAGAATAGAAAGCTGGAGGAGAAAGATTATGGAAAAGACCATGGAAAAGATTGTAGCGCTGGCTAAGGGCAGAGGTTTTGTATATCCCGGTTCAGAAATCTACGGCGGACTGGCAAACACCTGGGATTATGGAAATCTTGGGGTTGAGCTGAAGAACAATGTAAAGAAAGCCTGGTGGAAGAAATTTATAACGGAAAACCCCTACAACGTAGGAGTAGACTGCGCGATTCTCATGAATCCCCAGACATGGGTGGCTTCCGGACATCTGGGCGGTTTTGCGGATCCCCTGATGGACTGCCGCGAGTGTCATGAGAGATTCCGGGCCGATAAGCTGATTGAAGATTTCTGCAAGGAAAAAGGAATGGAGCTTCCAAAGCCCATCGACGCCTTTTCCCAGCAGGAGATGCAGGACTTCATCGAGGAGCACCAGATTCCCTGTCCCACCTGCGGCAAGCATAATTTTACAGAGATCCGTCAGTTCAATCTGATGTTCAAGACCTTTCAGGGCGTGACGGAGGATGCCAAGAATACAGTGTATCTCCGTCCTGAAACAGCCCAGGGTATCTTCGTAAACTTTAAAAACGTACAGAGAACCTCCAGAAAGAAGCTGCCCTTCGGAATCGGCCAGATCGGAAAATCCTTCCGCAATGAGATTACTCCCGGAAACTTTACCTTCCGTACAAGAGAATTTGAACAGATGGAACTGGAATTCTTCTGTGTGCCGGGGACGGACCTGGAGTGGTTCCAGTACTGGAGAAGCTTCTGCATCAACTGGCTGAAAAGCCTTGGCATGAAAGACGAGGAGATGCGGGTGCGGGATCATACGCCGGAGGAGCTCTGCTTCTACAGCAAAGGCACCACGGACATCGAGTTCCTCTTCCCCTTCGGCTGGGGCGAGCTGTGGGGCATCGCGGATCGTACCGATTATGACCTGAGCCAGCACCAGAAGGTGTCCGGACAGGATATGACGTATTTTGATGATGAGAAGAAGGAAAAATACATTCCGTATGTGATTGAGCCCTCCCTGGGAGCGGACCGGGTCGTGCTGGCCTTCCTCTGCAGCGCCTACGACGAAGAGGAGCTGGAGGGCGGAGATATGCGGACGGTTCTCCATTTCCATCCGGCCCTGGCTCCGGTAAAGGTAGGAGTGCTGCCTCTGTCCAAAAAGCTGAATGAGGGAGCGGAGAAGGTATACACCATGCTTTCCAAATATTTTAACTGTGAGTTTGATGACCGGGGAAATATCGGGAAGAGATACCGCAGACAGGATGAGATCGGAACGCCCTTCTGCGTAACGTATGATTTCGATTCTGAGACCGATGGAGCGGTAACGGTGCGCGACCGTGACACCATGCTCCAGGAGAGGGTAAAGATCGAAGATCTGAAAGCTTATTTCGAGAAAAAGCTTGAATTCTAATATTTTTATACGGAAAATTAATTTTTGCTATGGTAAAATAAAACAATCTGTACTATAATTAGACAGATGCTGTATGAAGTAAAAAAATACTTTTCAAACTGACAGGAGGATTTATCAAATGAGTGAATTAAGAGGTGCAATGATCATCGGACAGTCAGGAGGACCTTCTTCTGTTATCAATGCCAGTTGCTATGGCGCCATTAAGGCGGGTCTTGATTCTGACGTGATCACAAAAGTGTATGGAGCGGCTAATGGCATTGTAGGCGTTCTGAATGACAAGCTTTATGTGATGGACGAAGAGGATCCGGAAGAACTGGAAATTATGAGATATACACCTTCATCTGCCCTTGGTTCCTGCCGTTATAAGATCGCGGATCCGGATGTGGATGATACAGATTATAAGAGAATTCTTGAGATCTTCAAAAAGTATGATGTCCGCTATTTCTTCTATAACGGAGGAAATGATTCCATGGATACCTGCAACAAGATTTCTAAATATATGAAAAAGGTAGGTTATGACTGCCGTGTAATGGGCATTCCCAAGACGATTGACAACGACCTGTTCGGCACGGATCACTGCCCGGGATTCTCATCTGCTGCCAAATACATTGCCACATCTCTGGTGGAGGTATACCAGGATGCCCATGTATATGACAAAGGTCAGGTTACAATCGTTGAGATCATGGGACGTCATGCCGGATGGCTTGCCGGCGCTGCTTCCCTGGCACGTGTCACAGGATATGGCCCGGATCTGATCTATCTTCCGGAAGTGGACTTCAATCAGGAAGAGTTTCTTGAGGATGTGGAGCGCATCTGGAATGAAAACCAGAACGTGCTGATCGCTGTTTCTGAAGGAATTCACTATGCTGACGGTACATTTGTGTCTGAGGCGAAGACATCTGCCACAGACGGATTCGGACACGCACAGCTTGGCGGTCTGGCCGCGAAGCTCGCTGACGTAGTTAAGAACGCGATTCCGGGTGTAAAGGTTCGGCCTATTGAGCTTTCACTGCTGCAGAGATGCGCGGAGCACTGCGCTTCTCAGACTGACTCTGATGAATCCTTCCTGGCAGGCCAGACTGCAGTGAAGGAGGCCATCGCAGGTGTTACTGACAAGATGGTAGGCTTTAAATGTACCCGGGATGAGAACGGCTACAAGTGTGAGACGGAGCTTCTGGATCTTTCATCCGTTGCTAACTATGAGAAAAAAGTTCCGGTAGAATGGATCAATGAGCGTGGAAATAATGTAAAGGACGAGTTTATCGAATATGCCCTTCCGCTGATCCAGGGTGAGATTCAGATGAGAAAAGAGAATTCTCTTCCCAGATTTGTCCATCTGAAGAAGGTTGTCGCAAAATAAATTGAACAGCAACTGAGCAGCAAGCGGAAGCACGCTTTGCGAACTTCCTATTGCCGTAAATTATGAACTGCCGCATAGACTGTATACAGTACGGAGATGCGGCAGTTTTTTCTGATTTATAGCAATGGAAGACTCACGGAGGATGCTCTCCTTTATTTGTCAATATTATTAAAAAAGCGATTTGTCTAAGAAATGGTAGAGGCAGAATTTATGCAGAAGCATATGAAGATAGATAATTTTTTGACAAATTCAACAAAAAAATTTTAAAAAATATTTGACTTTTTGATGATTTATGATAAGATTAAGGTGTGCGATGGAAATGCATTGTATCACACCGGTATTTTGACCGGTTTTTTTCGTATATGTACAGGTGTTTCCGGAGACGGATGCCGGACATATGACGCCCCAGGAAAGAGAATATGCTCTGATCCTGGCGGAGAACACTGATACTTTTTTTAGGAGGAATGAGTAACATGGCAAAATGGGTTTACATGTTTACGGAAGGCAACGCAGGAATGAGAAATCTTCTGGGCGGAAAAGGCGCGAACCTTGCAGAAATGACGAATCTGGGCCTTCCCGTACCCCAGGGCTTCACTATTACCACAGAAGCCTGCACACAGTATTATGAGGACGGAAGAAAGATCAATGACGAAATCATGGGTCAGATCATGGAAGCCATTGAGAAAATGGAGGGTGTGACAGGAAAGAAGTTCGGTGACAAAGAGAATCCGCTTTTGGTATCTGTCCGCTCCGGCGCAAGAGCATCTATGCCGGGTATGATGGACACGATTCTGAATCTTGGCTTGAATGAGGAAGTAGTGGAAGTACTGGCTGCCAAATCCGGCAATCCCCGGTGGGCCTGGGACTGCTACCGCAGATTTATTCAGATGTTCTCAGACGTTGTTATGGAAGTGGGGAAAAAATATTTTGAAGAGCTCATCGACAAGATGAAGGCTGAGAAGGGCGTGACCCAGGATGTGGATCTTAGCGCCGAGGACCTGAAAGAGCTGGCGAATCAGTTTAAGGCTGAGTATAAGGCAAAAATAGGAGACGACTTCCCCACAGACCCGAAGGTTCAGCTGATGGAGGCCATCAAGGCCGTGTTCCGTTCCTGGGACAACCCCAGAGCGAATGTATACCGCCGGGATAATGACATCCCCTATTCTTGGGGAACGGCTGTCAACGTGCAGATGATGGCATTCGGAAATATGGGAGACGACTGCGGAACCGGCGTTGCCTTTACGAGAGATCCGGCTACCGGTGAGAATGGTCTTTTCGGTGAGTTCCTGACCAATGCCCAGGGTGAGGATGTGGTTGCAGGCGTGCGGACTCCCATGCACATTTCTGAGATGGAGCAGAAGTTCCCGGAAGCTTTTCAGCAGTTTAAGGATGTATGCAGAATTCTGGAGACTCACTACAGAGATATGCAGGATATGGAATTTACTGTGGAGAACGGCAAGCTTTACATGCTTCAGACCCGTAATGGAAAGAGAACGGCAAAGGCTGCTCTTAAGATTGCCTGCGATCTTGTGGACGAGGGCATGAGAACAGAGGAAGAAGCTGTAGCCATGATTGATCCCAGAAACCTTGATTCTCTTCTTCATCCTCAGTTTGACGCGGCAGCTCTGAAGGCGGCAGTGCCTATGGCAAAGGCTCTGGGAGCTTCACCGGGAGCGGCCTGCGGCAAGATCGTATTTACGGCTGAGGATGCCAAGGCATGGGCGGCAAGAGGTGAGAAGGTGGTTCTGGTGCGTCTGGAAACCTCTCCGGAGGATATCGAGGGAATGAAGAGCGCCCAGGGTATCCTGACCGTACGCGGCGGTATGACCAGCCATGCGGCTGTAGTAGCCCGCGGTATGGGAACCTGCTGTGTGTCTGGCTGCGGCGATATCGTGATGGATGAAGAGAATAAGAAGTTTACGGTGAACGGAAAAGAATTCCATGAAGGAGATCCTATCTCACTGGATGGTTCCACCGGAAATATTTATGACGGTATTATTCCGACCGTGGATGCAGCCATTGCAGGAGAGTTCGGCCGGATTATGGCATGGGCGGACAAGTACAGAAAGCTGAAAGTAAGAACCAACGCGGATACCCCCAGAGATGCCAGGAAGGCCAAAGAGCTGGGAGCAGAAGGGATCGGTCTGTGCCGTACAGAGCATATGTTCTTCGAGGGCAACCGCATCGACGCTTTCCGCGAGATGATTTGCTCAGAGACAGCAGAAGAGAGAGAAACGGCTCTGGAGAAAATTCTTCCGGAGCAGCAGGGAGATTTTGAGAAGCTGTATGAGGCTATGGAAGGAAGCCCGGTAACCATCCGTTTCCTGGATCCGCCTCTCCATGAATTCGTTCCCACGGAGGAAGAAGACATTGAGAAGCTGGCTAAGGCTCAGGGAAAGAGCGTGGATGTGATTAAGGCGATCATTGATTCTCTCCATGAGTTCAATCCTATGATGGGTCACAGAGGATGCCGTCTGGCCGTTACGTATCCGGAGATTGCGGCTATGCAGACGAAGGCTGTAATCCGGGCAGCTATCAACGTTCAGAAGGCGCATCCCGATTGGAATCTGGTGCCCGAGATTATGATTCCTCTTGTAGGTGATGCCAAAGAGCTGAAATATGTAAAGAAGACGGTGGTAGAGACAGCAGACGCGGAAATTCAGGCTGCCGGCTGCGAACTGAAATATCAGGTAGGTACCATGATTGAGATCCCAAGAGCAGCTCTTACGGCTGACGAGATCGCGAAAGAGGCCGATTTCTTCTGCTTCGGAACCAATGACCTGACACAGATGTGCTATGGCTTCTCAAGAGATGACGCAGGAAAATTCCTGAGCGCATACTATGATGCTAAGATTTTTGAGAATGATCCCTTCGCGAAGCTGGATCAGAACGGTGTCGGCAAGCTGATGGAAATGGCGATTCAGCTTGGCAAGCCGGTGAATCCAAATCTTCATCTGGGTATCTGCGGCGAGCACGGCGGCGATCCCTCTTCCGTAGAGTTCTGCCATAAGCTGGGCCTTGATTACGTGTCCTGCTCACCCTTCCGTGTGCCTATCGCAAGGCTTGCGGCAGCGCAGGCAGCGATCAACGATGCAGGGAAATAATAGATTCTCATAAAATTGTCGCAAAAATCCATATATTACTTTCAAATGGGAAGCTTGTGCCGCAGGTGGCGGCGAAAGAAGCAATAAAGCGGAGAAGATAATAAAAAAAGAGGAAGATGTTTTGCTTACGGAAAGCAGGCATCTTTCTCTTTTTTACTCTCTGAAATATTTCAGCATCTGTACCAATATCGGACTTTCCGCAATTTCGTTGTAATTCTGGCGGATTGCTGCGGATGGACGAATATTCATAGCTATACCTCCCGTTTATATTTGGCAGCAGTATTCCAACCATATTATTCTTGTGCTGCTGAGTCGATTTGCGCAGAGAAAAATCAAAATTACAAGCCCATCCTTTCACGGACAACACGGTCTGTCTCAGCTCGAAGAGACGGCTCTGAAAAGGCCGGGAGAATAAAAAGCGTCAGTGTATGTGGAACGATTTCCTTATGCACTGGCGTTTATATTATGCATTTTCGGGAGGAAAACTGACGGTTCGGCAAAATAGGAACTCCGTAGAGAGTTTAAAAAATGTTTAACTATTTTTATCAAAATTTTTAGCCTGCGCTGATATTCTCTATCATGATATGATGCAGGACGAAACGGGAAGGCATGAAGCCTGAAAAGGCGATCCTGTGTCCGCCTTTGGAAAGGAGACGTCTGTATGAAAGTATTGATTACCACAGACTGGTACGATCCGGTGATCAATGGAGTGGTAACCTCTGTGCATACCCTCATGAAGGAACTGGAGAATCGGGGGCATGAGGTGCGTGTGCTGACGCTGTCCAGAAATCACAGGTCCTATAAAGAGGATAATATATATTATGCAGGTTCCGCGGGCGCAGGGCGGATTTATCCGGAGGCCAGATTCCGTCTGACGGTTCCGGGGAAGTATGTGCGGGAGCTGATTCAATTGGAGCCGGATTTGATTCATAGTCAATGTGAGTTCTTTACCTTTTTTCCGGCAAGGAAGATCGCCCGCGAGCTGCACATTCCCATGATACATACGTACCATACGATTTATGAAGACTATACGCATTATTTTACGCCGAAAAAAGCGTGGGGGAGAAATGTGGTCCGCCGAATGACGCGAAGACTGTCCAGACAGGTATCCGGAATCATCGTGCCCAGTGAAAAAGTCTTCCGCATTCTGGAAGAATATTCAGTGGAGTGTCCGCTGTGGGTGGTTCCCTCCGGTATTGATCTTTTCAGATTCTCATCCCCTGAGGCCGGGAGATATAGAGAAAACATCCGGCGGCAGTACGCGCTGAAGGCCGGAACGACGGTGCTTCTCTATGTGGGGAGACTGGCTAAGGAGAAGAATATAGAAGAGCTTTTGGCCTATCAGAAGGAAGGAAAAGCACAGGGGACGGTTTTGATGATCGTGGGAGGAGGTCCGTATCAGGAGGAGCTGGAGAGACAGGTCAGAGCGCTGAAACTGGAGGAGTGCGTCATTTTTACAGGGATGATGCCACGGGAAGAGGTGTGGAAATACTATCAGGCGGGAGACTTGTTTGTCAGCGCTTCCACCAGTGAGACCCAGGGGATGACCTATGCGGAGGCGCTGGCCTCAGGTCTTCCTCTTTTATGCAGAAGGGACGAGTGCCTGAGCGGGGTAATTGAAGCGGGAAAAAATGGCTGGCAGTATGAAGATATGGATCAGTTCTTTGCCTTCCTTAAGGTGTGGCAGGAGCAGGATGAGGGAAAAAAGAAAAGAATGCAGCGATGGGCAGAAAAGTCTGCCGGCCGTTTTTCCGCGGAGCTTTTTGGCAGGGAAGTGGAAAAAATCTATGAACAGGAAAAAAAACGGGAGGAAAATCTGGAATCTCATTTCTCTAATGGGGATAATCCTGTGCGCAGGGCTGGCGGTATGGGGGTATAAGAAAGGATACTTTCGTTCCGCGGCGGCTCTTCAGGATTGTATGAGCCGGTTTGGCTTTTGGGGAATGGTGTGCTTCGTAGGGGTTCAGATCATTCAGGTTGTGTTTCCGATTCTTCCGGGAGGAGTCAGCTGCCTGGCAGGCGTGCTTTTGTATGGTCCGTGGCTGGGATTTCTGCTGAATTATATGGGGATCTGCATCGGATCAATGGCTGCCTTTGGGATCGCGAGAAATCTGGGCCGTTCCGCCATCGGGAAGTTTTTTTCAGAGAAACAGATCCGCAGATATGAAGAATGGACGAAAAAGGATGGGAAATTTGCGAAGCTGTTCGCGGCGGCAATTTTCTTTCCCGTAGCGCCGGACGATCTGCTCTGCTACCTGGCGGGGATAACGGCCATGACCTGGGGGCAGTTTATTTGCATTATCCTTCTGGGAAAACCTTTTTCAATTGCGCTTTACAGCATGGGGCTTACAAAACTCTTTCAGTTTATTTTTCCCTCCTGGGGATGAAAAACAGCAGAGGAGAGGCCCGAAGCTGAATTTAAATTTTAAGGAGAGACGCCGATGAAACGAATCAGTATTATTGTCCCCTGCCTGAATGAGCAGGAAGCGCTTCTGATCTATTACAGAAAAACATCAGAAATTATGGAAGGGATGAAGGAGGCAGAGTTTGAATTCATCTTCATTGATGATGGCTCTTCAGACAGAACGCTGGATTTGCTGCGGCAATTCAAGGAAAGGGACAGAAGGTGCAGATATCTTTCTTTTTCCAGAAATTTCGGTAAAGAGGCTGCCATTTATGCGGGATTTCAGTATGCCCGTGGCGATTATATCACAGTGATGGATGCGGATCTTCAGGACCCGCCGGAACTGATTCCGCAGATGTATGAAGAATTGGAGGGGGGACAGTATGACTGTGTAGCGGCCAGAAGGATAGACCGGAAGGGAGAGAAGCCCCTGCGCTCTTTTCTATCTTCTATGTTTTATAAAGTGGCGGATCGGATTTCCAAAATACAGGTGATGGAAGGGGCCAGGGATTTTCGCATGATGACCCGGAGGATGGCGGACGCTGTCCTTGAGATGAGCGAGTATAATCGTTTCTCGAAAGGAATATTCGGATGGGTGGGATTTCAGACGAAATGGCTGGAGTACCGCAATGCTGAAAGGGTGGCCGGAGAGACAAAGTGGCCGCTGCCTAAGCTGCTGAAATATTCACTGGATGGAATTTTGGGCTTTTCCACACTGCCGCTGGCTCTTTCATCCTACGGAGGAATTTTTTTCTGCGGCGCTGCTTTTTTAACCGTCTGCTTCCTGGTAATTCGATATCTGATTTTTCACGATCCGGTCCAGGGGTGGACGACCCTGATGTGTGCCATCTTTTTTATCGGAGGCGTACAGCTTTTGTGCGTGGGGATTCTGGGACAGTATCTGGCACGTACCTATATGGAAGTAAAACGGCGTCCGGTTTATATACTGAAGGAGAACTCAGATGAGGAATACGCGCAGAAAGAAAGAGAAAGGGATGAAAGAAAAACAGATACCGCTGCGGTATCTTCTGATTTTTGCGGCGACTGCGGGAATATTCTTTCTTTTACAGAACACGCAGGGAACCATTGCAGGTTCAAGGATTGACTGGATCAGCCAGCATACGGCAATCGTTGACTATTTTCGGAAACATTTTTATGAAACCCATAATCTGTTTCCGCAGTTCGCGGCTGAGTTGGGCGGAGGGCAGAATATCTATAATTTTGCCTATTACGGTCTTTACGATCCCCTTTATATCCTTGGATGGCTGTTCCCGTTTATTCCTATGGAGCTGTGGTTCCAGATTCTGGGAGCCGCCGCGCATTTTTCTGACGGAGTGCTGGGGTTTCTTTGGCTGAAACGGCATACAGGAGAAAAAGAAGGATTCGCCGGCGCTATGATAATTATGCTTTCAGCGGCAGTCGTTTATCACACTTTCGCGCAGGTGATGTTTGTCAATTACCTGCCTTTTTTTCTGCTGATGCTGATCGGCGCGGACATCCGGAAAGTGACAGGAAAGGGAACCGCGCTGACATTGGGAACCATCGGCATGATTCTGACCAGCTTTTATTTTGCTCCAGCCTGCATGGCGGCTCTGGGGATCTGGATTCTGACCGGAACACAGAAAGAGGGAAGGACGGTTTGGAAATACATAAAGAGTCTGTTCTGGCAGGTATTTCCCGCGCTGTTTGGCGTACTGCTTTCTTCCTTTTATCTCGCTCCTGTATTCTGTGCTCTGCTGGGAGGCAGAAGCGGAGGCGGCGGAGTATCCTGGAAAGAATTATTTCTTCCGGATTTTAACGCGGAGAAATATCTGTACAGCCCTTATGGGCTGGGGCTGACAGGGCTGGCGGTGATTATTCTCTGTATCTGGCTTTTTGCCGGGAAATGCAGGGAGAGAAGGGCGGCGGTTCTATTGTCGGCGGTCTTTGTGTTCCCGGTATTTCCGTGGCTGTTAAACGGAGGCCTTTACGCCAGAAGCAAAGTGTTTGTGCCTTTTCTTCCACTCATGAGCTTCCTGTGTGCCAGATTTTTTGAAGGGCTGGGTGCAAAGATGGAAAACCTGCGGTCATGCGCCGCAGCGAAAGATGTGGGAACAGAGCGGAACGGTAACAGGCGGTTTACAAGAGAAAGCCTGATATTTGGATACATAGCCGGGGCTTTCGTTCTTATTTTAGGAAGCGGGGATTTATCCAGGAAGGGAGAGGCTCTGGCAATTTTTGCTGACCTTCTGCTGTGCGGAGCAGGGCTTCTGTTTATTTCCGCAGGCAGTAAGGCAGACAGTCTGACCTGTCCGGGGCTTTGTCAAATGCTGCGATGGTTCAGCATCCATCTGCCGGCGGCGGGAAGTCTGACTGTCTGGAAGAAGCGGAACCGGGAGAGGCGGCGACAGAATTTTGCCGTCCTTCTGACCATATGTACGATGGCCGTTGTCTGTGTTGTGGAAATCATGGGAACACAAAATACGCGGGTGTCAAGACAGGAGTTGGCCGAGATCTACGATGCGGATGTAAGGGAATCTGTGAGATCTCTGCTTGCAGGAGAGGCGCGGCCGGTACGTTTGGAGGTGCGGGGAAGCCGTTCCTATGAGAAGGCCAATCAAAACCGGGTACTTGTACCCGGACAGAACCTTACGACCTGTTATTCCTCTTTTGAGAATGCCGCCTATACCAGGTTCCGCAAAAACATCGGTCTTGTCCGCTATACAAGGAACTGTCTGATGCAGGACGCGCAGAATAACCCGCTCTTCCTTCGGTTTATGGGTGTAAAATATCTGGTCGGAGGAAAGAAAGTTCCCGGCTGGGAAAAGATAAAGGGGGACGGAGCGTCAGCGGTATACAGAAATGACAGAACAGCTCCCCTTTCCTATCTTACGGATCAGACCATCTCATCGGAAACATTTGAAAGTCTGTCCTGGCAGGAGAAACAGATTGTACTTCTGGAGGCCGCGGCAGTGCCGGAAAAAGATGGAACACAGGAAAAACTGCCGGCAGAGCGGCAGAGGAAAGAAGGCGGGGAAGCCGGCAGGCATCCTGCGGAGAGAAAGGTTACGATACAGGAAACGCAGAACGAAAATGGTCTTGTAATAAGTAAGGGAGACGGTTTCAGGATAAAAGCAGATAAAGAGGTGAAAACAGAGGCTGTATTGGATCAGAAAACACAGAAAGGAGATTATGTGTTTCTCTCATTTCGAGTGGAGAATCATCGGCCCTCAAAGGATGTCACTGTGACGGTAAACGGAGTGAGGAACAAGCTGAGCAGTACGGCTACAGAGTATTACAACGGAAATGAAGTCTTTCACTATACCCTTGCCCTGCCGGAGGGAACACAGAGATTAAGCATTAGCTTTGGCGCGGGGGATTATGAGATACGCAAGCTTGCCTGCTGTGTGGGACAGGTCGATGAGGCAAAAAACGGGACGCTGTACGCAAATCCGGCAGATTTGCAGCTTTCCACCTCCGGAAATGGATATACGGGAGCGATACAGGCAGAGGAAGATCAGTGGCTGATCACTTCGATTCCTTACGATAAAAGCCTGTCCATTTATGTGGATGGCATATGCCTGAAGACAGAATCGGTAAACGGCGGATTCGCGGGAGCCTAGGTACCGGCTGGGATACACTGGATCGAGATCCGTTACCAGGCGCCAGGCAGCAGGCTTGGAATGCTTTTGAGCGGGGCTGCCATACTTGGGCTGTGCATCTGGAAAATAGGGCGGAAGCGGACAGAAAAAACGTATAAATACAGACTGGGAGATGGAGGAGACAGCAATGAAGAAAAGAAGCGAAAACGAAGAGCAGAAGATTTATTTGTATAAGGGCGGTCTTTCTATTGTGGGAAAAAGCGGCGTGGGAAGCGCCATCCGTCATCAGGAGCAGATGCTTTCAGAAACCAGGATGCCGGTCGCGGCAAGATGGAAAGAAGCGGCAATCGTACATATAAATACTGTATTTCCTGATTCCTTACTTGCGTCCTGGCTGGCAAAGAGACAGGGGAAAAAAGTAGTATATTACGGACATTCCACAATGGAGGACTTCCGCGACTCTTTTGTCGGCTCCAACAAAGCGGCCCGCTTGTTAAAAAAATGGATCTGCGTCTGCTATGAGACAGGCGATGTGGTGCTGACACCTACGGAATATTCTATGGGGCTGCTTGCGGGGTATGGAATCAGAAAACCGATATATCCCTTAACCAACGGAGTGGATACGGATTTTTTTCAGGCAGACAAAGAGGCAGGAAAGCGCTTTCGGGACAGGTTTCAGATTCCGGAAGGAAAAAAGGTGGTTATCTCTGCGGGGCATTTTATGCGCAGAAAGGGAATCTTTGATTTTCTGCATACTGCCGCAGGGATGCCGGAAATTCTGTTTTTTTGGTTCGGCGGGGGAAACCGCTGGGCAGTGCCGCGGGATGTAAAACACGCGATACGAAACCGGCCGGCGAATGTCCGGTTCCCAGGCTATATAAGTCAGCAGGAGCTGAAGGAGGCTTACTGCGGCGCGGACGCGTTCGCTTTTTTCAGTTATGAAGAGACAGAAGGGATTGTGGTGCTGGAAGCGCTTTCCTGCGAAGTGCCGGTGGTGGTAAGAGACATTCCAGTATATGCGGGATGGCTGCAGGATGGGATTCATGTTTATAAAGCGCTGCATGACGAGGATTTCCGGCAGAGGCTGAATCAGATTTTTTCCGGGAGCAATTCGGAAATGACAGAAGCAGGCAGGAGGCTGGCTCAGGAGCGTGGGCTCTGCCAAACGGGAAAGCGGCTGCGTGAAATTTACCGGGCAGCGGGTATCTGCCCCAGGTGATTCGGAGCTTAAAAAAATATATCGCGGGAAGGTGTCGAAGTGTCCATAAGGAAAAAAATAATTCTTTCAAATTTACTGATGATTACAGTGCCGCTTTTTCTGCTGTTTATCATGAGATTTCTGTGGCTGAATACAGCAGGCAAGCGGTACTGGCAGCCCATTGAAGAGATGTATGAGGATAAAAACGGAGTGATCTCCGCGCAGAATCTGATTTACGCTTACCAGGAGGAACTTTGGGATACGAACTGGGCACAGCTGGAGGACCTGAACCGCGAGAATGCGGAGAGTGAAAGAATCAGGCAGACTCCGGAGATGGTGAGGCTTCAGAAGGACCTGACGGAGCTTGGATACCATTTTACTGTTTTGCTGAATGATGAAACCGTATATACCAATTTGTCAGAAACGCAGTGGAGGCAGGTAGAAAAACTAATTGGCCCCATACCGGAACAGGCAAAGTCCATAACGGTGGGAAACGACAGCATCTCTGTGATTAAATGCAGCTTTTATGAAGAAGGGGATGAGTGCTCGATTATTGCGGTAAGCAGTAATGTGGGAATCCTGGGAAGCTCCAGCTACCTGCAGAAGTATGTGGTTCCTTATATCTGCATCTTTGGAGCCTGTACGGTATTTATTATAAGCTTTGTCAACGCCTGCTGCTCCAGGTGGATCAATTCCCTGATTCTCCCGCCGATGAAGGAGATTCGCAGAGGAATGCAGAGAGTAAGAGAAGGGGATTTAGACGGGGAAATCCGGATTTACCGGAAAGACGAGCTGGGAGAGATGTCGGATGAATTTAACGAGATGCAGTGTCAGCTGAAAAGATCCAGAGAAGAGCAGATGAAATACGAATCCTATCGAAAAGAACTGATTTCCAGCGTTTCTCACGATCTGAGAACTCCTCTGACAACGATTAAGGGATATGTGAGAGGAATTCTTGACGGCATTGCGGATACGGAAGAAAAGAAAAAGAAGTATCTGCTTGCGGTTCAGACGCGGACGGCAGACCTGGAAAATCTGGTAAATCAGCTTTCATCCTATAATAAAATGGAAAATCACGTATTCCGATATAAAATGGAAAAGGCAGATCTGGGAAAGTTTGTTGAAGCGTATCTTTCAGAAAACGAAGAATTTATCCGTGAGAACCGGCTGGAAGTAGTTTTGGATTCAGCATCGGCAGATTCTATCACCATGGATCCGGGGGCTTTTAAACGTATTATTGACAATATTCTTACCAACAGCATCCGATATAGAGAAAAGGATTCCAGCAGAATCAAAATTACAGTAAAAAGAAAAGAAAACACGGTTTTCTGGAGTATCGGAGACGATGGGCCGGGGGTGAAGGAGACCGATCTGGAAAAAATCTTTGAAAGCTTCTGCAGACTGGACGAAGCCCGCTCTCACTGCAGTGAAGGCAGCGGCCTGGGCCTGGCCATTGTGAAGCGGATTATACTGGACCACAGGGGAATTGTATATGCCAGAAACAGCGGCGGCCTGGAGATCTGCGCAGAGCTTCCGGCGGTGTAGATACTGTCCGGGCAAACAGAATGTTTAGAAATTCTTTAAAAATTTCATCCTGGAGCTTTAGAATTGGCTGTTATTCTTATGTCCGGAGGGGAGGAATCGGATAGATTAAAGAAAAACGGCGAAGAAAGAAGGGAAAGGAATGAACAGAATTGTAATTATACCGGCATTAAATCCGGATGACGGTCTCAAAAATATTGTAAAGCGGAACTGGGAACTGGAACGCCAGATCATTCTTGTGGATGATGGAAGCGATGAAGAGCATAGACAGATTTTTTATGACCTGGAGGAAAAATGTATTCTTCTGCGTCACAGAGAAAACAGAGGAAAAGGTGAGGCGATTAAGACTGCTCTGGCCTACATAAAGAAAATGGGTCTGGAATGCGATGTAATAGGAGTGATGGACGCGGATGGACAGCACCGGCCGGATGATATGGAAAAGCTCCTGATTAAGGCGGCTGTCAATCCTAATACGCTGGTACTGGGAAGCAGAACCATTGACCGGGAGATTCCGTGGGCTTCAAAAATGGGAAATCTGCTTACAAGAAAAATCTTCCAGGCAGCCACGGGAATCAAAGTATCGGACACGCAGACGGGACTTCGGGCATTTTCGGCAGGTATGCTGGACTTTATGCTGGAGATTCCAGGCCAGAGATATGAATATGAAATGAATGTGCTGGTCACCTGTGCAAGAAAAGAAGTTCCAATCCTTGAGGTGCCTATAGAGACCATTTATCACGATAAAAATAACAGCTGTTCGCATTTTAGAAAAGTCAGAGACTCTGTGCGGATTTACAGGCAGCTTTTAAAATTTTCTTTTTTTATCGAAAAGCAGAAAAGCAGTTATATGACTGTGAGAAAGTAAAGGGATGGAGAGTCATGAAACGAAACAGAAAGAAAAAAGTAATGGTTCTGGTGGCGGATCTTTTGAGCGCGGCGCTTCTCCTTGGAGGAATTTACGGATTTAATTATCTGCTTCCGCAGAAGGGAATTCAGGCTCAGACTCTTTCAAGCGTCCAGGCCTTTTCCGAAACACAGGATACCCCCTCTTCGGATTCTGAAAGCAGCGCGTCAGCGGGAGAAGCACAGAAAGCCGAGGATACAGAGCTGACTGGGGATACAGAGGGGCTTCCGTCGACAAAGGTTTTGCGGGACGCTCAGGACTGGCATCAGAAGTTCTCGGACAAATTTACAGATACCGTTGTCTCCACGGATACATCTTACTCAAGCCCCAACCTGTCTGTGCAGTTAACGTATAATTCCTATGATACCAATAAACTGGATCATACCCAGAATGGAAAGCATGAGAAATACGGTTCAAAGATTTCCTATGTGCTGGCAGATATCTATGTGGGAGATATTACCTGTCTTCAGACCTGCTTCGCACAGGATATGTACGGAGTAGGCTATTCTGAAAAACTGTCAGATATATCTGAGCGGATGAAGTCGGTGCTGGCTGTAAATGGAGACTCCTACAGCAACAGCAGGCATAAAAACAATGGAACCATTATAAGAAATGGAGTGATCTACCGGGCGCAGCCTACAGATATGGAGACCTGTGTTCTTAACTGGGACGGAACGATGAAAATTTATAATCCGGAGGAGATAGATACACAGAAGCTGATTGACAGCGGCGCTTATCAAAGCTGGATTTTTGGCCCAAGTCTGCTGGATGAGGATGGAAAGGCAAAAGATACCTTCCGCACCTGGTCCTATATTACGGAATCGCATCCGAGAACCGCCATCGGATACTATGAGCCGGGGCATTACTGCCTTCTGGTAGTGGATGGAAGACAAAAAGATTCCAGGGGGATGTTCCTGGAAGAAATGGCGGCCCTTTTTGAACAGCTCGGATGCAGGGCAGCCTATAACCTGGACGGAGGGCATTGCTCTTTTATGACCTTCCAGGGCCAGGTGGCGAATCATCCCTATAAGCCGGAACATACGGTTGAAGACGGACTTTTTATTACGGAGGGAATAAGCTGAGATGAAAAAGACGGAGTTTTTGAAGAAGGCGGCAGGACATGCCTGTATTATATGCAGTATCGTGATGGTTGTAATCCAAATTCTGGATTGGTATAATCCGTTTATGGATTTCATGGGACATTCAATGTTTGTGCTTTATATATTATGCGCGGCAGCTACCTTTCTGGGAATCTGCCAGGTCTATATAGAGAAGCGAGAGACAGGCGGCAGAAGGACAGGGAAAGTCCGGAAAAGATGATTTCAGGTAAAATTAAGAGAAGGACAAGGTTTTAGAAAGGCCGGAAGAATATAATAGCGTCAGTATATGGAAAGCGATTTCTGTTTTCATATGCTGGCGCTTAAATATTTTTAGTATTATGGAGAAAAAGACATGAGAGAGATTCGCGAAAAGGCAGCGGCTGTCTGCACCGTAGCCGCATTTTTTATTCTGCTGATTCCGGCAGGGCTTCTTTTTTTTATTATAAGTCTTCTGGAACCGCTTTTGTGTAAGCTTGCCGTATGGATATACGAAAAAAGAGAGAAGAATTGATTCATAAAATGATATTGACAGACATATTCTACTGATGTAGAATATGTCTGTGTACTACAAATGTAGAAATGGAGGGAGGAAGTATGAAAACTCAAATTCTGCGCGGTCTGGTGACTGTTTGTGTAAGTATTTCCATAGCGGCAGGGTTAAATGGCTGCGGATCAGAGAAGGAGAAAACAGATCAGCCCCAAATGAGCGGGACGATGGAAACGCCGGAGGCCAACAGTCTGGAAGAATCCGGCCGGGAACCGGGGGAAAACGCCGGGGCATCAGGAAGCGCTTTAAGCGAAGCAGAAGAGCCTGCCTCTGAGACGGCTCCGGCTCAGAAGAGCTTTACCTCATTTAAAGTTACGCCCCTGAAGAAAACGGTCTATGCTGTGAAAGGAGTGAATATCCGCAGCGGAGCGGGAACAGATTATAAAATTCTGGACGGAGCCTTTGCGGGAGATGTTCTGGAGCAGACAGGTATCTGCGACAATGGATGGATTGAGATCAGCTGGAGAGGAGTAAAGGCATATGTGGACGGTGAGTATGTGTCAGACACACCTCCGGCATCCTGGGAGACGGCTTCCGGACAGAAAGAGACCTTCTCTAAAGTGTTTGACAGGATAATACTACAAGCGTAGAATAATAGCAGAGACTGTTGCGAAAAAAATTTTCAGAAAAGAAGGGAGAAGGAAAAGGATGGGAAAGAACCAGCAGAGACTTCCGGATTCAGAACTGGATATTATGCTTATACTCTGGAGTCATGAGCCGCCTATGAGCCGGCCTGAAATTGAAAAGATCGTAAATGAAAAGAAAAAGCTTTCTCCCACAACAATTCTGACACTGCTCTCACGTCTGGAGAAGAAGAAGTTTGTCTCCGTGGAAAAACAGGGCAAGCTGAATCTGTATACGCCTCTGATTTCCCAGGAAGAGTATCAGCGGAATGAGAGCAAAAATATACTGGAAAAGCTGTATGGGAACTCCCTGAAGAAGTTTGTGGTTTCCCTGTACGGAGGGAAGAAGCTGGACCGGGAGAAGATACAGGAGCTGAGTGAATTCATACAGGAGCTGGAAGAGATGGAGGAATAAAATGGAAGGATATCTTTTCCACATTTTAAAACTCAACGCAGTCGTTTCCGCAGTGATTCTGTTCACAGTATTTCTCGGGAAAAGGCTGAAAAACAAATATTCCGCAGGCTGGAAATACGTGATCTGGCTGCTTCTTTCCCTGGTTCTTCTGTTTCCTGTGAATCTCTTACCCAGGGGAGTTGTCACAGTAAAAATCGCGGAAGAAGCGACCGGGGATTTTGTGGAGAGCCAGGATGGAACGTCCGGCGGGGAGAATGAAAGCAGGGAGACAGCCGGTCCTTTGACATATGTCCGGGAAAACGTTTCCAGCAGAGAGATACGCCTTTCGGCAGAACGGATTTCCTGGCGGGGGCTTCTGCAGATTTTCTTTCCTCTATGGATCGCGGGAATTGTCCTTACAGGGCTTTTTCGTATTCTGCAGTACCAGTATTCTCTCGGTCGGATTAAGAGGTGGAGTGTGCCGGAGACAGACAGAGGAATCAAAAGAATGTACCGGACGGAGTGCATAAACAAACACATCCGCAGGCCGCCCGTGCTTCTGAGGGTGGAGAATCTGGAGAGTCCTCTGCTGGCGGGACTTTTCAGGACAGCGCTCTATATTCCGGAGAAGGGATATTCGGCAGAGGAGCTGCGGCTGATTTTTTCTCATGAGCTGTTTCATTACCAGAAAAAAGATTTATGGTACAAGCTGCTTCTCATGACTGTGTCTGTCCTGTATTGGTTCAATCCGTTTCTGATCCTTATGCGCATAGAAGCGGAGAAGGATATCGAAAACCTCAGGGACCGGCAGGTGATCTGCGGCTGTCAGGTTCAGGAGAGAAAGCTTTATCAGCAGCTGCTGCTGAAGACAGCCGCTCTGGACCGGAATCTGACGCCTCACTTGGCGGCAAGCCTTAACGATAGCTTTTTGGTCTTTAAAGAACGGATTTTCTATATGAAAAGGGCGGCAAAGCTGAAGCGGGGAATGCTTCCGGCGGTTCTGGCTGGCTTTCTGGTGCTTTTTTTGAATGGTCTGGTGGGGACCTCTGTGGAAGCTCCTTCAGCCCATCGCCCGGAAGGCATCAGAAGGGCTCTCCTGGAGGAAGCCAGCCGGGACGCGGAGCGCGCAATGATGGAAGCAGAAACGCCTATTCAGGACGCTTCACCGGATAGATCTGGGATTGTTCCTGGATCGGGAAGCTCCGCCGCAGCCGCATGGCAGGCGGAAGGATCCGGACTGGAACCGGGAGGACAGCCGCAGGATATGGCGTCAGGGAAGAACGCTTACGTAGAGGATACGCCGTCTGGTTTTCCGGGACAGTCGGAGGGGATGGCTGGAATGGCAGAACCATCTCAGGAAATGGCTTTCCTGACGGAAGCGCCGCCAAAGACCGAACAGTTTGAACCGGGAGCGCAGCCGGAGAGCCAGCCGGCGGCAGAGACTTTGGAACCGGGGCAGGCCGGGGATCCGGGAGGCACCCAGACACCCCAGGAAGGAGAAGATGCCTTTTCATCCGCGGAAAATTTCCAGAGGCTCAAAGAAGCGGGAGGGACAGTGGAAGGTACTGTTTTAAGCCGGGATATCAGCAGCATTACCTTGCAGTTAGACGATGGGGCGGCTTATACGTTTCCATTCTGCGAGTGGACGACTGTGGTGGCCGGGGAGCCAGGAGATCACATAGCCATGGAATACCTGGGAGAACTGCAGGGAAGCCCCATGGCCCAGTACGCCTATCCCTCCGCTGCGGAAGAGGATCTGACAGAGGGCATAAAAATCATGAATGGAACTCTGATTTTTGAAGGCAACGATAGCATTGGCATCCGGACACCGGAGGGGCAGGAGTATAATTTTATGCTTCATGGTGTGCCGCGGCCTGAGTTCCTTACTCCGGGAGAAGCAGTGCAGGTACAGTATTACGGCTCCCCGGGATCCGGGGAAGTGGTGAGTTTTACGAGACAGTGAGGAGAGGATTTTTATGGAGAAAAACCAGATTTTGAAGATATACGGCACGGATTATAAAGAGATGACGAAGGAACTTCTGAAAGAAGCCGGCCTTGCGGCGCTTGTTCCGGATAAGAATACCAGGATCGGCATAAAACCGAATCTGGTGTCCGGCTCCACGGCGGATTACGGAGCCACCACCCATCCGGAGGTTGTGGCGGGAATCATCGAATACCTTCAGGAGCGGGGATTTGAGAAGATCTGTATGCTGGAGGGCTCCTGGGTGGGAGACAGCACCGCACAGGTGATGGAGCTGTGCGGTTACCAGAAGCTGTCGGAAGAATACGGGATTCCCTTCTATGACATGCAGAGGGAGAAGGGGTACAAAAAAGACTGCGCCGGAATGGAGCTGGAGCTCTGCAGCCGGGTGAAGCAGGTGGATTTTCTGATTAACGTGCCGGTGCTGAAGGGGCACTGCCAGACGAAAATCACCTGCGCCCTGAAGAATATGAAGGGCCTGATTCCAAACAGAGAGAAAAGGCGGTTTCACTCCCTGGGGCTTCATAAGCCCATCGCCCATTTAAACGCGGGGATCCGGCAGGATTTTATCGTAGTGGATCACATCTGCGGAGACCTGGACTTTGAGGACGGGGGGAATCCTGTGGTTCGAAACTGCGTAATGGCGGCCCGGGATCCGGTGCTGACGGACGCTTATGTATGCCGGCTTCTCCACTATGAGACCAGAGAGGTTCCTTACATTGAGCTGGCGGAAGAGCTGGGCGCGGGGAGCGCGGATCTTGGCCGGGCGGAAATCCGGATTCTGGGCCAGAGCTCCTGGGAGGGAGAGCAGCTTCCCTATGCCAGGAAGACGGTGGAGGTCCAGGACGCTGTGGAGGAAGTGGAATCCTGCAGCGCGTGCTACGGGTATCTGATTCCGGCCTTGGCCCGGCTGAAGGAAGAGGGATTTTTAGAGAGGCTGGATACAAAAATCTGTATTGGACAGGGCTACCGGGGGAAAAAAGGAAAACTGGGAATCGGTTCCTGTACGGTCGGCTTTGCCAGAAGCCTGAAGGGATGTCCGCCTACAGAAGAGGAAATCTATGGTTTTATGAAACAATATCTTACTGAGAATTCCTGAACTGCTTTATGCGGACGGAAAGGAGTAAAGGACGATGGTTGAGAGAGATTACGTAATGCGGCTGATTCACGAGATGATCCGCGCTCTGCTGAAGCTGGTGCTTCATATTGACTGGAGAGACGATGAGAAGGACAAAACGGTGCAGACCGTTGAGGACAGCGATCTGAACCAGCGGTATCAGAAGCTGAAAAATCTGGTGGAAGAAAAAAGAATCAATGAAGCGGAGAACCTTTTGTATGAATACCTGGATGAATTGGATCAGGATGAAAACCGGGCTTTTGGCCTGGCGCTGCTGTTTTATGACATGCTTACCGGCCTTTCAGAGGATTACTTGAATGAATCCGGGTATACCAGGGAAGAGGTGACAGAGGGAGTGAAAACGGCGGCCAGCCGCTACGGGTATGAGAGATTTGCCCAGGAGCTGATGGAGGGTGACTGGGACGACTGACAGGAAGAAAAGAAAAGTTTTATGAAGAAGCCGGCTTTCAATAAATCTGATGGAAAGAACCGGAAGGGGTATTAGAATCCGGAAAACAGCCATAGACTAGAGTAAAGGCTGCCGGGGAGCGTTTGAGATTGAAAACAGGACAGCGGGAATGGATTTTATTATGCGCAGCAGTCTGCGGCGGTTTGCTTGCCGGAAGCGTGGTGCCGGGACTCCTGAAAATGGGCAGCGGTACGTACGCCGGGCTTTTGAGCCAGTACAGTCTCTCCAGATATCAGGAGATCCATGTGAGTGGATGGGAGCTTTTTACAGCTGTTTTTCAGAAGCGACTGAGTTTTTTCCTGTTTCTGTGGATGAGCAGCTACACAGTGATCGGCCTTGCCTTCCACGGATTCTGCCTCTTTGTGCTGGCCTCAGCCGCGGGACTGCTCCTGGCAGTGTTTCTCCTGCAGGAAGGGTATGAGGGAGCCCTTTTGTTTTTCTGCTGCCTGATGCCTCAGTGGATGCTCTACCTGGCTGCATGGAGGGAGGAGCTGCTTTTTCTGTTCCGCAGGAGGACCTGGAAGACAGAGAGCCTGCTGCCGGGAAACGCTGTGATAGGGAGATATGACCTGGCAGTGCTGGGAAAAATCCTGACGCTCTGCCTTCTTGGATGCGGAGTGGAATGTTTTCTGGGCACCTGGACGATGAAAATTTTCCTTCAGTATTTTCATTGAATCTGACTTCAAAGATTTACCTTGATTTTACATACAGAATTGCGTATAATAAGTGACGCCCGCAGGAAGGCGGGGCTGTGAGGGAGCCTTTGCCGGACGGGAACCGAGCTGCGGCAGCGCGGCTAAAGTAAGAAAAATGTTTGCCAAGGAGAAAAGTATGGGACTAGGTTTGTCCAGGTTTGCCAGCTACCTGACTGAAACAAAGCACGCCTCAAAAAGCACGGTAAGCTCATATGAGAGAGACTTGAGAAAGCTGGAAAAATACCTGCTGGAGCATGGGGTAAACGGGCCGGAAAATGTTACGGCGACAAATTTAAATTCTTACATTCTTTATCTGGAAAAGCAGGGATTGTCCACAGCCACGGTTTCCAGAAATGTGGCTTCCATGAAGGCTTTTTTTCATTATGAGTATGGGCGCAGGGAGATAGAGAAGGATCCAACAGAACAGATCAAGGCGCCTCATATTGAAAAGAAATACCCGGAGATTCTCAGTGTGGAAGAGGTGGTGCGTCTTTTGGAGCAGCCCTCCGTGCGGGTACCCAAAGGGCTTCGGGATAAGGCCATGCTGGAGCTTCTATACGCTACAGGCATGCGGGTGACAGAACTGATTTCTCTGGAGCTGGGGGATCTGAATGTGAATCTGGGGTTTCTCACCTGCCGGGAATCCGGAAAAGAGAGAGTCCTGCCTTTTGGAAAAAAGGCAGGGGAAGCAGTGGAGACGTATCTGGAGAACGGAAGAGATGCTCTTCTGAAAGGAAAGAAAAGCAAATATCTGTTTGTAAACTGTTCCGGGGACTGTATGAGCCGGCAGGGTTTCTGGAAGCTTATAAAGCTGTATGCCAAAAAAGCCGGAATACGCTCAGACATCACCCCGCACACTCTGCGGCACTCTTTTGCCGCTCATCTGGTGCAGAACGGGGCGGATCTGAAGACGGTCCAGGAGATTTTGGGACATTCGGACATCGCTACCACGCAGGTATATCGGGAAATGAACGTGGAACGGCTGCAGAATGTATATAAGCAGGCACATCCCAGGGGATGAGGCCTGCTTCCTCTTTGTCTGAATGAATCAGCATTTCTCGTAAATATCGTAGATCAGGGCTTCTGATTTTTCCCAGCCCAGACAGGGATCGGTGATGGATTTTCCAAATACGTGGGGATTCGCTCCGATCTTCTGATTTCCATCCTCCAGATAGCTCTCAATCATAAAGCCTTTGATCAGATCGTGGATTTCGGGATTATAATTTCTGCTGTGAAGCACCTCCTGAACAATCCGGATCTGCTCCAGATACTGTTTGTTGGAGTTGGAATGGTTCGTATCAATGATGGCGGCAGGATTCTTCAGGTCATGCTCTTTATACATCTGAGAGAGCAGGATCAGGTCCTCGTAATGATAGTTGGGAATGGAATTGCCATGTTTGTTCACAGCGCCTCTTAATACTACGTGAGCCAGCTCGTTTCCGTCCGTATGAACCTCCCATCCACGGTAAATGAAGGTGTGCCTGCTCTGGGCAGCCACCACGGAGTTAAACATAACGGAGAGATCGCCGCTGGTGGGATTTTTCATGCCGGCCGGCACATCCATGCCGCTGACGGTCATCCGGTGATGCTGGTCTTCCACGGAACGGGCGCCGATGGCTACATAGGAGAGAAGATCATCCAGGTACCGCCAGTTCTCCGGATAGAGCATCTCATCGGCGGAGGTCAGGCCTGTCTCATCGATGGCAGTGGCATGAAGTTTTCGCATGGCAATGATGCCGGCCAGAAGATCCGGTTTTTTTTCAGGATCCGGCTGATGCACCAGACCTTTATAGCCCATGCCGGTAGTTCTCGGTTTATTTGTATAGATGCGGGGAATCAGGATCAGACGGTCGCCCACCTTGTCCTGAACCTTTGCCAGCCGGTGAATGTATTCCAGCACCGGAGCCTCGCTGTCAGCGGAACAGGGGCCGATGATTACGATAAATTTGTCGGATTTTCCGGTAAACACGTCCCGGATCTGAGCATCCCGCTCTTTTTTTATGGAAATTACCTTATCAGAAAGAGGATACTGTTTTTTCACTTCCGCAGGAATGGGAAGCTTTTTTACAAAATGGAACGACATAGCTACACCTCGCAGTAAATATTTTCCGGGACTATTATAGTATAGCCCGGCAGAAAAGTCGATCTTTTTTTGTTTTCATTTTTTTACAGGTGTGATATAGTAGATAAAGATTTTTAAATTTATATAAAAATATTTCTGTAATGAATGCCGCGGCAGATGCGGCACAGGAGGAAGAAGAGATGAGCAGCGAGAAAAAACTTTATTTTCCCATGTTTGTGGATCTCACAGACAAGAAAGTAGTAGTTGTGGGAGCAGGAACGATTGCCAAACGCAGAATTCGGACTATGGCAGATTTCACGAATCATCTGGTAGTGATCGCTCCGGAGGTGAATCCTGAGCTTAAAGAGCTGGAAGAAGCCGGAAAGCTAACAATTCTCAAGAAAACATACCAGCAGGAGGACATCTGCGATGCTTCTATGGTGATTGCGGCTACAAGTGACAACAAAGTCAATCAGGAGATCTATGCGGTATGCAAATGTCTGGGGATTCCTGTAAATGTCTATAAAGATAAAACAAAATGTGATTTTTTCTTCCCGGGTGTGGCTACCTATGAGCATACAGTGGTGGGAGTCAGCAGCAGCGGACGGGAGCAGAGAAAATCCAGAGGAATTGCGGAAAAAATCCAGAATTTCCTGAAAGAAGAGATGGAGGGGAAGGAGGAGCAGTAGGCATATGAAAGTGAAGATTTTTACGGATGGGGCAGCCAGAGGAAACCCCAACGGCCCCGGAGGCTATGGGACGATTCTCCAGTACGTGGACGGAAAGGGAAATCTGCATGAGAGAGAGTATTCTCAGGGGTATATGAAAACGACCAATAACCGGATGGAGCTGATGGCGGCGATTGTGGGCCTTGAGGCTTTAAACCGGCCTTGTCAGGTGGAGCTGTATTCAGACTCAAAATATCTGACGGATGCCTTTAACCAGAGATGGGTGGAGGGCTGGATTAAGAAAAACTGGACCAGAGGAAAGAATGAGCCTGTCAAAAATGTAGATCTTTGGCAGCGGCTTCTGGCAGCGGCAGCTCCCCATGAGGTTCAGTACATCTGGGTGAAAGGCCACGACGGGCATCCGGAGAACGAAAGATGCGATCAGCTGGCTACTTCAGCCGCGGACGGCGAGGACAGGATCGCGGACCCGGGAATCCCGGAGGTCTAGATTTTCAGGTTGAAATGGAGAAAACCCTGTGATATCATACTTGTGTTGCGGCAAAGCAGATTCAGAGCGGCTGTAACGTTTATTATATAGAAAAAGTGAAAGCGCAGCCTGCGCCGCATATGTTTGGAAACAAGATTTTGGAGGAAATTGTCGTGAAAAAATACGGAGTAAATGAATTGCGGAAGATGTTTCTGGATTTTTTCAGAAGCAAAGATCACTACATTATGAACAGTTTTTCTCTGGTGCCTCATAATGATAACAGCCTTTTGCTGATTAATTCAGGTATGGCACCTCTGAAGCCTTATTTTACCGGGGCGGAAATCCCGCCAAAGAGAAGAGTGGCTACCTGTCAGAAGTGCATCCGTACCGGCGATATCGAGAATGTGGGAAAAACTGCCCGTCACGGCACCTTCTTTGAGATGCTGGGAAATTTCTCCTTTGGAGATTATTTTAAAAAGGAAGCGATCGCCTGGACCTGGGAATTTCTTACCCAGGTGGTGGGACTGGAAGAAGACCGTCTGTATCCTTCCGTATATGTAGATGACGACGAGGCATGGGAGATCTGGAATAAGGACATCGGCATTGCGCCGGAGAGGATTTTCCGCTTCGGAAAGGAAGATAATTTCTGGGAGCACGGGGCAGGCCCCTGCGGCCCCTGCTCAGAGGTATACTATGACAGAGGGGAAGAGTACGGCTGCGGAAAGCCGGGCTGTACTGTGGGATGTGACTGCGACAGATACATTGAGATCTGGAACAACGTATTTACCCAGTTTGAAAACGACGGACATGGACACTATGAGACTCTGCAGCAGAAGAACATTGATACAGGCATGGGACTGGAGCGTCTGGCTACCGTGGTACAGGGCGTAGACTCCATTTTTGATGTGGATACGATTCAGGCGCTGCGGGACAGAGTCTGTGAGTTGGCGCATACCGAATATAAGAAGGATGAGAACAAGGATGTTTCCATAAGGCTCATTGTGGATCACATCCGGTCGGCTACTTTTATGATTTCAGACGGAATTATGCCTACCAATGAGGGCAGGGGCTATGTGCTCCGCCGCCTTATCCGCCGGGCGGCCCGTCACGGACGGCTGCTGGGGATTGAGGGACAGTTCCTGTCAAAACTCAGCGAGAGCGTGATTGAAGGGTCTAAGGACGGATATCCGGAGCTGGATGAAAAGAGAGACTTTATTTTTAAGGTTCTCTCTCAGGAAGAGGAGAAGTTCAGCCGGACCATTGACCAGGGCCTGAATATCTTAAACGGCATGGAGAATACGCTTCAGGAGACAGGGGAGAAGACCCTGTCCGGCAAGGATGCCTTCCTTCTGTACGATACCTACGGATTCCCCCTGGATCTGACCAGAGAGATTCTGGAAGAAAAAGGATATGAGGTGGATGAGGCCGGTTTTTCTGCCTGCATGGAGGAGCAGAGAAAGAAAGCCAGGGAAGCCAGGGCTGTCTCCAACTATATGGGGGCGGACGCTACGGTATACGACCAGCTTCCGGCCGAGCTGACCACAGAATTCACCGGGTATGACGGGCTGGAATGTCAGGGGACGGTGACAGCCATTACCACAGAGAGCGAAGTGACGGAGGCTCTTACGGAAGGGGTAAAAGGTACTGTAGTGACAGATAAAACGCCTTTCTATGGCACCATGGGAGGACAGAACGGCGACAAAGGCGAGATCTGCCTGGCGGACGGAGGCAGATTCGTCGTGGAAGATACGATTCATCTCAGGGGAGGCAAGGTTGGTCATGTGGGATTTATGGCCAGCGGCATGGTTAAGACGGGAGATACCGTGACTTTGAAGGTAGACGCGTCCGGAAGACAAAATACCTGCAGGAATCACAGCGCCACCCATCTTCTTCAGAAAGCTCTGAAGACGGTTCTCGGCTCCCATGTGGAGCAGAAGGGTTCTCTGGTGGCGCCGGACCGGCTGCGCTTTGACTTTGCCCATTTCCAGGCCATGACTCCGGAGGAGATTCAGAAGGTGGAGGAACTGGTAAATCAGGAAATTCACGCCGGACTTCCTGTGGTGACAGAGGTAATGAGCCTGGAGGAGGCCAAGAAGACAGGCGCCATGGCTCTGTTCGGAGAAAAATACGGAAGCCAGGTAAGAGTGGTTTCCATGGGTGATTTCTCAAAAGAGCTCTGCGGAGGCACCCATGTTTCCAATACCGCTCAGATTTCGGCCTTTAAGATCGTCTCTGAGTCCGGGATCGCTGCCGGAGTGCGCCGGATCGAAGCCCTGACCGGGGAAGCAGTCTTTGACTATTACAGGAAAACGGAAAGCGTTCTCGCGAAAGCGGCCGCGCTGCTGAAGACCACGCCGGAAGCGGTGCCGGAGAAGATCCGCGCTTTGGAGGCGGAGCTGAAAGCCCTTCACAGCGAAAACGAATCCTTAAAGAGCAGACTTGCCAAGGACGCGCTGGGCGATGTGATGGAACAGGTATGCCAGGTAAAGGGCGTGAAGCTTCTGGCTGCCAGCCTCAAAGGCGTGGATATGAATGGCCTGCGGGAGCTGGGTGATCAGCTGAGAGAGAAGCTGGGAGAAGGCGTCGTAATCCTTGCTTCGGAAAATGAAGGAAAAGTGAGTCTCATGGCGGCAGCCACGGAGGGCGCTATGAAGCAGGGCGCTCATGCGGGCAATCTGATCAAGGGAATTGCAGCCTGTGTAGGCGGTGGCGGCGGCGGCCGCCCGGCTATGGCCCAGGCCGGAGGGAAGAATCCCCAGGGAATTCCCCAGGCTCTGGAGAAGGCTAAGGAAGTTCTGGAAAGTCAGCTGAAATAAATGAAAAAGAGTTGACGAAAGCGGAAATTATGGTATAATACTTAGTAGTGCAGTAAAAATACCCAGACAGTTGTATTATGCACAATCTACAACTGGAGGGAGGTTAGGTGTGAGACAATGTCAAATGTAATCGTTAAAGAAAACGAGACTCTGGACAGCGCTTTACGTCGTTTCAAAAGAAACTGCGCCAAAGCAGGTATCCAGCAGGAGATTCGTAAAAGAGAGCATTATGAGAAGCCAAGCGTAAGACGTAAGAAAAAGTCTGAAGCAGCTCGTAAGCGTAAATTCAATTAATGTGCATTAAAATTCCTGGCCAGTAGATGGTCAGGAATTTTTTTATAAGCAAGGATAATAAGTGTGAAAGCAGGATATATGGATAAAATAGCGAAACGAATTTTCAGCCGTGTCTTTTTTGTCGGCGTCGCCATTCTGGTGCAGGTTGTCTGGATTATACTGTCTGTGGTGTTCCTGGGCTCCAGACTGCCTTTCATGACCATTCTGGTGGAGGCTGTCAGCCTCCTGGCAGTGCTGTGGCTGGTGAACAAGGATATTAATCCGGCCTATAAGCTGGCATGGACGATTCTGATTCTGGCAGTCCCCATCGCAGGTGCTGTGATTTATTTTATGTTTGGAAAATCCAGACTGGCAAAAGACCTCAATGAAAAGCTGGAGGCGGCCAGACAGGAAACAGGAGAGTTTCTTGGGGAAAAGCCGGAGGTGATGAGGAAGCTGGAAGAGCTGGATCCGGAGGCGGCCAGGCAGTCCCGCTATATCTGCCGCTATGCGGGCTTTCCGGCGTACCAGAAGACAGAGACCCGGTATTTCCGGGTGGGCGAGGAGCTGTATCTTGCCATGATCGAGGAGCTGAACAAGGCGGAGCATTTCATTTTCCTGGAATATTTTATCATTGATGACGGAATCATGTGGCAGGGGATTCTGGATATCTTAGAATACAAGGTCAGAATGGGCGTGGATGTCCGGCTTATATACGACGATGTGGGCTGTGTGAATACTCTGCCGGCCAATTTCTATCTGCAGCTTCGCAAAAGAGGCATTCAGTGCGAGGTGTTTAATCCTTTCCTGCCGATTGCCTCCGTGGTGCTGAATAACCGGGACCACAGAAAAATTATGGTTATTGACGGACATACGGCCTTTACGGGCGGTATCAATCTTGCGGATGAGTATATTAACAGAAAGAAGCGATTCGGCTACTGGAAGGATACCGGAATTATGCTGAAGGGCGAAGCGGCCTGGAGCTTTACCCTGATGTTCCTGCAGATGTGGAGCGTGCTTTCAGGACAGAAGCAGGACTACCTGAAATACAGGCCCCATGAGTGGCACCAGGAGGAGTTTGAGGACGACGGCTTCGTTCAGCCCTACGGCGATACACCTCTGGATCATGAGACGGTGGGAGAGAACGTATACCTGAACATCATTAACAGGGCCAAAAAGTACATCTATATTTTTACGCCGTATCTGGTGACAGACAATGAGATTACCACAGCTCTCTGCCTGGCGGCCAAAAGCGGAATCGATGTACGGATTGTGACGCCGGGGATTCCGGATAAAAAGCTGGTATTTTTGCTTACCCAGTCTTACTATGATAAGCTGATTCAGTCAGGTGTGCGGATTTTTGAGTACAAGCCGGGCTTCCTTCATGCGAAATCCTTCGTCTGCGACGATGAGATCGCCACTGTGGGAACTATCAATCTGGACTTCCGCAGCCTGTACCTTCATTTTGAGTGCGGCGTATGGATGTACCGCTCAGAGGCGGTTCTGCAGATCAAGGAGGATGCCCTGTCTCTCTTTAAGGAATGCCGAGAGATTACATGGGAAGACTGTAAAAGAAAGTCTTCCGTAAAACGTCTGCTCCAGAGCATCCTGCGCCTTTTCGCGCCTCTGCTGTAGGAGCAGAAAAACGCCGACATGAATTTTTTAGAACCGTCCATAATATAGATAAAGAAAGAAGAAACAGGACGGTAAATATGAAGAAATGGATGAGCTGGATTCTGACAGTCTGCCTCCTGGCGTCAGCTCCGCTGAAAGCTTTTGCCCAGGAGAACGCCCCGGAGCTTCAGACGCCGCACGCGGCAGTGATGGAGGTGTCCACCGGGGAGCTTCTCTACGAAAAAGAGGCAGACGCCAGGGTACACCCTGCCAGCGTTACGAAGATTATGACTATACTTTTGACCTTTGAGGCGCTGGAAAAAGGGGAGATATCTCTGGAGGATGCGGTGATTACCAGCGCCAGGGCAAAGTCCATGGGCGGCTCTCAGGTATTTCTGGAGGAAGGGGAAGTACAGACGGTAGAGACTTTGCTGAAGTGCATTATTATTGCGTCGGGCAACGATGCATCTGTGGCTATGGCGGAGCATATCAGCAGCACAGAGGAGGCTTTTGTAGAAAGAATGAACGAGGAAGCGCAGAGACTTGGAATGGTGAACACGCATTTCGCGGACTGCTGCGGCCTGACCGAGTCTGCGGAACATTATACTTCCGCTAAGGATGTGGCAATTATGTCCAGAGAGCTTCTGTACCGTTTTCCCCAGGTGACGGAGTATTCCGATATCTGGATGGAGGATATCACCCATGAAACCCGTCAGGGCAGCAGCACTTTTACCCTTACAAACACCAATAAGCTTCTGCGGAGTTATGAAGGCTGCGACGGACTGAAAACCGGCAGCACCAGCCTGGCGAAATTCTGTCTCAGCGCCACGGCCCGTCGGGATGGAATCCGGCTGATCAGCGTAGTGTTGGGGGCTCCTGACTCAAAGACCCGTTTTTCGGAGGCAGGAAGCCTGTTAAGCCACGGCTTTTCCATGTGCTCCCTTTATTATGATGAGGATATGGGGAATCCGGGGACCGCCAGAGTCAGAGGCGGAAAAGCGGAGCTTGTGGATCTGGCTTATGAAGATGAATTCTCCTATTTGAGTACCTCTGGGGAAGACTTTACAGAGATTGAAAAGGAGCTTTTCGTGGAAGAAAATCTGGATGCCCCGGTAAAGGAGGGGCAGCAGGCGGGAAAGCTGGTCTACACACTGAACGGAAAGCAGATCGGAGAAGTGCCTGTTCTGACCGCCGCTTCGGTAGAAAAGGCGGATTATGCCTGGTGCCTTGATACGGTCTTTGACGCCTGGTTTTTGTAAAAGGCGGGGGTTTTCAGAAACGGAAGATTATGGTATACTTCAAGAATTGATGAAAACAGAGGCTGCTGTTTTCTGAATACAGGCCTTGAACAGCAGCAGCCGAGGCGCTGCTGCAGAAAGGATAAAGACGCTATGAAGGATATAAAGGTGGCCCGCTATAAAGTACGGGCCGGCCAAAAGGAAAATCGTCCGGTTCATCCCTTTACCATCGTTTTTTTAAGCGATCTTCACAATGCGGGATACGGGGAAGGGAACGGCAGGCTCCTTGCTGAAATCCGGAACCAGTCTCCCCAGGCTGTGTTTGTGGCGGGAGATATGGTGACGGCAGAAGAAAATGTAGGCATGAATCAGGCCCTGTCTCTCCTGGATGGACTGACGAAGCAGTATCCGGTGTTTTACGCCAATGGGAACCATGAGTGCAGATTGAAAAATCATCCGGAGAAATACGGGGATCTGTATGAAAAATACTCCGCGTCCATCAAAAGCCTGGGCGTGCATCTCCTGGAAAATGCTTGTGAAAAAATAGAGCTGGAGCGGATGAGCCTTGCTGTGTGGGGATATGAGCTGCCCTCTGAGTATTTTAAGAGAGGCGGCCTGAAGGAACTGAAAGCGGATCAGATCCGGGAAACCCTTGGAGAGCCTCTTCCGGAATGCTTTAACCTTCTGCTGGCCCATCATCCGGAATACTTTCCGGTATATGCAAAGTGGGGGGCGGATCTTACTCTGTCGGGGCATCTTCACGGAGGAATCGTACGGCTTCCGGGAGTGGGCGGCGTGATCAGCCCGAGATTCGGCCTGTTTCCTGCCTTCGACCGGGGGCTGTACGCGCGGAATGAGAAGAGAATGATCGTCAGCGCAGGACTTGGGACGCATACGATTCCCATCCGGATCAACAATCCTCCGGAGCTGGTGGTTATTGATATCATGTAAAAGGAGACAGAGGTTTTAAATCGGAACCCCTGTCTGACTGGAAAAGGGAAGGCAGAAGGAAAAGTATGGGTATACCTGTGAAGCTGGAAGTGTTTCAGGGGCCGCTGGATTTGCTGCTGCACCTGATTGAAAAGAACAAGGTAAATATTTACGATATTCCCATTGTGGAGATTACGGACCAGTATATGGAGTATGTCCGCCAGATGCAGGGGGAGAACCTGGAAGTGATGAGCGAATTTCTGGTGATGGCAGCGACCTTGCTGGATATTAAATCCAGAATGCTTCTTCCGCCGGAGAAGGATGAAGAGGGAGAGGAGCAGGATCCCAGGGCAGAACTGGTTCAGAAACTGCTGGAATACAAAATGTATAAATACATGTCCTATGAGCTCAGGGAGCGGCAGGAGGACGCGGCGTTTACTCTCTATAAGGAGCCTACGATTCCGGAGGAGGTAAAAGCATACCGGCAGCCGGTGGATGTGGAAGAGCTTCTGGCCGGGGTGACGGTACAGGAGCTGCATCGGGTTTTTAGAGATATCATGCGCAGGCAGGAGGACAGGATTGATCCCATCCGCAGCAAATTCGGTACACTGGAAAAAGAAGAAGTGGATTTAAATGAGACGATGGGATTTGTGACCCGGTACATTGCCGGGGCAGACTCCTGCACCTTCCGTCAGCTTTTGACCCTCAGAAAGGGAAAGCTCTATGTGATCGTTACCTTCATGACCCTTCTGGAGCTGATGAAAGAGGGAAAAGTGGAGGTGCGGCAGGAGGGAACCTTTCAGGAAATCTACATTCAGGCAGCGCCGGCCCTCTATGAAGAAGGGCAGGAGGTGTCTTTGGAGGAGGCTGGCCTGGAGTGATCTTTTTGAAAGAGGAGGGGAAATACAGTGGAAACAGAAAAGAAAACAGAAGCTGCCATTGAAGCCATCCTTTTTGCTATGGGAGACTCCGTAGAGCTGGATAAGATCGCGGCAGCGGTGGAACTGAGCAGAGAAGAAACCAGGAAAGTCATCGCCGGGATGATGGAAAAGTACCAGCAGGAAGACCGGGGCGTGCGGATTATAGAATTAGAGGATTCTTATCAGATGTGTACCAAGAGCGAACTGTACGAGTATCTGATCCGGATTGCCAAGCAGCCGAAAAAGCCTGTGCTTACGGAGGTGGTCATGGAGACTCTGTCTATTATCGCCTATAAACAGCCGGTTACGAAGCTGGAGCTGGAAAAAATCAGGGGAGTAAAGTGCGACCATGCGGTCAACAAGCTGGTTGAGTACGGCCTCGTGCAGGAGGTGGGACGGCTGGACGCTCCCGGACGGCCTCTGCTTTTCGGGACTACGGAAGAATTTCTGCGCCACTTCGGGGTGCAGTCCCTGGATGAGCTTCCGTCGTTAAATCCGGTTCAGATCGAAGACTTTAAGGCGGAGGCTGAAGAAGAGATTCAGATGAAGCTGGAAGTATAGAGAAGAAAACGGGAGGGTCTGAATGAAAAAAAGAAAAAAGTATGCCGCGGTCCTGCTGCTTTCATGGGCTCTTGGAATTTGTCCGGCCCAGGCGGCGGAGGATCTGGAATTATACGCCCGCAGCGCCGTATTAATGGACGGAAGCAGCGGGCGTATTCTTTATGGAAAAGAGGAAGCGCAGCCCATGCCCATGGCCAGCACCACCAAGATCATGACCTGTATTCTGGCCCTGGAAGAAGCGGGAGGGCTTGAGGGGGCGGCGAAGACCGTATGCGCGGCGTCTGCCCAGGCGGCCTCCCAACCCCAGGTAAAGCTTGGAATGCAGCCGGGAGAAACGTTTTATCTCTCCGATCTGCTTTACTCTCTGATGCTGGAATCCCACAACGATACGGCTGTCTGCATCGGGGAAACCCTGGCGGGCAGCGTGGAAGGCTTTGCGGAAAAAATGAATGAGAAGGCCCGGGAGATCGGATGCGAAGATACGTATTATATTACCCCCAATGGGCTGGATGCGTCGGATCGGGAAGGCATTCACCATACTACGGCAGAGGACCTGGCCCTGGTTATGCGCTACTGCCTGGCGCTGTCGCCGGAGGCGGAGGATTTTGTCAGGGTTACCTCAGCCCCCTCGTACACTTTTACAGATGTACAAGGAAGCCGGAGCTTTTCCTGCAGCAATCACAATGCTTTTCTGAACATGATGGAGGGCGCCCTTTCCGGAAAAACCGGATACACGGCTGACGCGGGGTACTGTTATGTGGGAGCTCTGAAAAGGGATGACACGCTGCTGATTGTCTCCCTGCTGGCCTGCGGCTGGCCGGGGAACAAGGGGTACAAGTGGATTGACACAAGAAAGCTGATGGAATACGGACTGGAGCATTACAGGATGGTAAATATTACAGAGGGAGAGCTTTCCCTTCCGGATGTTATAGTCCGGGACGGACAGCAGGAGACCGTGAAGCTTACGGCGCAGATTCCCGCTGTAAGGATGCTGATGAAGGAGGGAGAACGGGTACAGCGGACTCTGCGGCTTAAAAGCACGGTAAAGGCGCCGCTGAGCCGGGGACAGGAGATGGGGCAGCTCCTTTATCTGGTGGAGGGGGTTCCCTATGCCGGGGCTATGGTGACGGCAGACGAATCTGTAGGGGCTTATGATTACTCTTTCTGCCTGGAAAGAATCGTGGAAGAATTCTGTTTGTAGGAGCGTTTACCCCTTGCATTTTTAACTCAAAAAGGGTACTATATACTAGGCAGAAATTAGTCATATTTTAATATAAGATGGAGGACTGTAGAATGAGTAATACATCACAAAGCTTAGCGGGCAAGAGGATATGCGGCTTGCTTGATGAGAACAGTTTTGTTGAGATCGGTGCCAACGTAACTGCCAGAAGCACGGATTTCAACATGCAGCAGACAGAAACACCGGGTGACGGAGTTATAACCGGCTATGGCGTGATCGCAGGGCGCCTGGTTTATGTATACAGTCAGGATGCTTCTGTTTTAGGGGGTACCATCGGTGAGATGCATGCAAAGAAGATTACTGCTCTTTACGACATGGCTATGAAAATGGGCGCTCCCGTCATCGGCCTTCTGGACTGCGCGGGACTGAGGCTTCAGGAAGCTACTGACGCTCTGAATGCCTTCGGCGAGATTTATCAGAAGCAGACCATGGCTTCCGGTGTGGTTCCGCAGATCGCGGCGGTCTTTGGAAGATGCGGCGGCGGGCTGGCTCTCGTTCCGGCTCTTGCGGACTTCACTTTTATGGAAGGAACGAAGGCAGAGCTGTTCGTGAACACGCCCAATGCTCTGGCAGGAAATACAAAAGAAAAGTGCAATACCGCGTCGGCCGAATTCCAGAGCGCTGAGACGGGGCTTGTGGACTTCGTGGGAAGCGAGGAAGAGATTCTTTCTCAGATCCGTGAGCTTGTGGATCTGCTTCCTTCTAATAATGAGGATGACAGCTACTATCAGGAATGCAGCGATGACCTGAACCGCGTATGCACGGATCTGGCCAACGCGCTGGGAGATCCTGCCGTTCTGGCAGCGGATCTTGCCGACGGTCATAATTTCCTGGAAGTGAAGAAAGAGTACGCTAAAGATATGGTGACCGGCTTTATCCGGCTGAACGGGGCTACGGTAGGCGTTGTGGCGAACCGTTCTGAGCTTTATGATGAGGAGGGAAATACAGCGGAGACCTTTGACTGTGCCCTCAGCGCCAAAGGCGCCGTGAAAGCGGCGGAGTTTGTGAACTTCTGTGACGCCTTTGAGCTTCCGGTTCTTTCCATCACAAATGTAGAGGGCTTTAAGGCAAGCAAATGCACGGAGAAGAGAATCGCCAAAGCGGCTGCCAAGCTCACCTACGCTTTTGCCAACGCAACGGTTCCCAAGGTAAACGTCATTACCGGAAAAGCATTCGGAAGCGCGTATGTGGCAATGAACAGCAAGGCGGTAGGCGCGGATGTGACCTTTGCCTGGAGTCAGGCTCAGATCGGCATGATGGAGCCTCAGCTGGCCGCGAAGATCATGTATGAGAAGGAAAGCGCCACCGTGATCAACGAGAAAGCGGCAGAGTATGCGGCTCTTCAGTCCAGCGCCATGGCAGCAGCCAGAAGGGGCTATGTGGATACGGTCATTGAAGCGGAGGATACAAGGAAATACGTAATCGGCGCTTTTGAAATGCTGTTCACGAAGAGAGAGGATCGCCCGTCCAAAAAACACGGAACGGTTTAAGCGAGGTGAATCACATGAAACATAGATTAAGTGCAATACTGCTTGCAGCGGGGCTGACCGTATCTGCCTTCTCCATGGGCGTATCGGCAGAAGAGACAGAGACGGAGGCCGGGCAGCAGGCTACGGAGGCTGTGACAGAGGAAGCAGCCAAGGAGGAAGAAGAGGTTCAGGAAGCTTTAAGCGAGGCGGAGTCTGAACTGGCTTCTCAGGAGGAAGCTTCCCAGAGTGAGGCTTCCGGCGCGGAGACAGAAGGAGAGACTGAATCAGAGTCCATGTCTGAGGAGGAATACTACATCAGCATTGCGGAGTCCTACCTTCAGACCTTAAGCGACATGAACGATGAGAGCCTTGCGGCGATGCAGGAGAGCGACGATGCAGGCTCCGCCCTGGTTGCCTTAAACTGGTCTTCCATGCAGGGAGAGCTTGGGGACTTTGAGGAAGTCACCAGCGTGGAAGTATCTACGGAAGGGCAGAATCTGATCCTTCTTGCCCATGCGAAATATGAGGAAGTGGAGGACACCACAGATGTGGAGGTGACCTTTACTTTTACGCTGCAGAGCACCTCCATGGTACTCTCAAACATTGAGTGGGAAGTTGAGTATCCTATGAGCACTCTGCTTCAGAGAGCCGGCCTGAATACTGTGATGGGCCTGGCGGTAGTATTTGTAGCTTTAGCATTCCTGACTTTCGTAATCGGAAAGCTTCACCTTATTTCTGATTTCGTAGAAGGAAAGGAAAAGAAAGAAGAGAAGCCTGCGCCGCAGATCCAGACGGCGCCTGTACAGGAGGCTCAGGAGACCGTACCGGAGGAAGAAGAACTGACAGACGATCTGGAGCTGGTGGCAGTGATCGCGGCGGCCATTGCCGCATCGGAGAACAAATCTCCGGAGGGATTCGTAGTGCGGTCCATCCGGAAAGCAAATAAAAGAAACTGGCGCAACGCCTGAATACCTTGATTACAGGAGGATAGACAGATGAAAACTTATACAATTACAGTAAATGGAAATGTGTACGATGTGACAGTGGAAGAGGGAACCGCAGGAGCGGCAGCACCTGCTCCGGCGCCTGCAGCGCCCAAGGCAGCTCCGGCTCCGAAGCCGGCTCCCGCGGCGCCTAAGGCAGCTCCGGCTCCCGCACAGCAGGCAGCGCCCGCTCCGGCACCTGCGGCAGGCAGCGCCGGATCCGTACAGGTAACAGCTTCTGTTCCCGGAAAGATCTGCAGCATTGAAGCAAAGGTAGGCCAGGCTGTGAAAGCCGGAGATTCCATTGTAGTTCTGGAAGCCATGAAGATGGAGATCCCTGTTGTTGCGCCTCAGGACGGTACAGTGGCAAGTATTAATGTAACGGCAGGCCAGGCTGTGGAATCTGGCGACGTTCTTGCGACTATGAACTAAGGACAGGGGGTAATAAAATGTCTTATATAACAACAACGCTGGGAAATCTTCTGGATCAGACAGCCTTTCTGAATCTTACAGTGGGAAATTATGTCATGATCCTGGTTGCCTGTGTGTTCTTGTATCTGGCCATCAAGCATGGCTTTGAACCCCTGCTCCTGGTTCCCATTGCTTTCGGCATGCTGCTGGTAAATATCTACCCGGATATCATGGCGGAGCCCTATGTGGACGCGGCCGGAGTAGAGCATGCGGGAGGCCTGCTTCATTATTTCTATGTGCTGGATGAGTGGAGTATCTTCCCCTCTCTGATCTTTATGGGAGTGGGGGCAATGACGGATTTCGGTCCTCTGATCGCCAATCCAAGCAGCTTCCTTATGGGAGCCGCCGCTCAGCTGGGTATCTATGTTGCGTATTTCCTGGCGATCTTTATGGGATTTGACGGAAAAGCGGCAGCGGCCATTTCCATTATCGGAGGTGCGGACGGTCCTACGTCCATTTTCCTGGCCGGCAAGCTGGGCCAGACAGACATTATGGGGCCCATAGCCGTAGCAGCCTATTCCTATATGTCTCTGGTGCCGATTATTCAGCCGCCTATTATGAAGCTTCTGACTACAGACAAGGAGAGAAAGATCAAGATGGAGCAGCTTCGTCCTGTCTCCAAGCTGGAGAAGATTCTTTTCCCCATCATCATTACCATTGTAGTCTGCCTGCTTCTCCCCTCTGTGGCACCTCTGGTAGGTATGCTTATGCTGGGTAATCTTTTCAGGGAGAGCGGCGTGGTAAAGCAGCTGACGGAGACAGCATCCAATGCTATGATGTATATCGTAGTAATCCTGCTGGGAACTTCTGTAGGAGCGACTACCAGCGCGGAAGCTTTCCTGAATATGGATACAATTAAAATCGTAATTCTCGGTCTGATTGCATTCGCCTTTGGTACCGCCGGAGGTGTGCTCCTGGGCAAGCTTATGTGCAAACTCTCAGGAGGGAAGATCAATCCTCTGATCGGTTCGGCCGGAGTGTCCGCCGTGCCTATGGCGGCCCGTGTATCTCAGAAGGTAGGAGCGGAGTATGATCCTACAAACTTCCTGCTGATGCACGCCATGGGGCCCAATGTGGCAGGCGTAATCGGCACTGCCGTGGCAGCCGGTACATTTATGGCGATTTTCGGCGTATAAGTCCGTATTGAAAGAAAACAGGAGGAAAAAATGGCAGAACAAGTTAAAAAACCGATAAAAATCACAGAGACGATTCTGCGTGACGCGCATCAGTCCCTGATTGCAACAAGAATGACGACTGAGCAGATGCTTCCCATTGTGGACAAGCTGGATAAGGTGGGATACCACTCTGTAGAGTGCTGGGGCGGCGCTACCTTTGACGCCTGCCTTCGCTTCCTGAAGGAAGATCCATGGGAAAGGCTCCGCAAGCTCAGAGACGGATTTAAGAATACAAAGCTGCAGATGCTGTTCAGAGGACAGAACATCCTGGGCTACAGACCGTACGCGGATGACGTGGTAGAATATTTTGTTCAGAAATCCGTAGCCAACGGAATTGACATTATCCGTATCTTTGACTGTATGAACGATATCCGGAACCTGCAGACCGCCGTTACAGCGGCCAACCGGGAGAAAGGACATGCCCAGGTGGCTATGTCTTATACTCTGGGAGATGCCTATACGCTGGAGTACTGGGTGGATCTGGCTAAGAGAATCGAGGATATGGGGGCTAACTCCATCTGCATCAAGGATATGGCAGGCCTGCTCCTTCCCTATAAAGCCACAGAGCTTGTGACGGCTCTGAAGGAGAATGTCTCCATTCCCATTCAGCTGCATACCCATTACACATCCGGCGTGGCTTCCATGACTTACTTAAAAGCAGTGGAAGCAGGTGTGGATGTGATTGATACAGCCATGTCCCCCTTCGCTCTGGGTACTTCTCAGCCGGCTACTGAGGTTATGGTGGAAACCTTCCGGGGAACGCCCTATGATACAGGGTTTGACCAGAATCTTCTGGCAGAGATCGCGGATTACTTCCGTCCTCTCCGGGATCAGGCTCTGGAATCCGGACTTCTCAATCCCAAGAATCTGGGCGTGGATATTAAGACTCTGCTGTATCAGGTGCCGGGCGGAATGCTCTCCAACCTGACCTCCCAGCTGAAGGAGCAGCATGCGGAGGACAAATTCTACGATGTGCTGAAAGAGGTTCCGAGAGTAAGAAAGGATCTGGGCGAACCGCCTCTGGTGACTCCTTCTTCTCAGATCGTAGGTACGCAGGCAGTGTTCAACGTGCTTATGGGCGAGCGCTACAAGATGGTGACCAAAGAGACAAAGGCAGTTCTCTCCGGAGAATACGGCGCTACAGCGAAGCCTTTCAATCCTGAGGTTCAGAAGAAGTGCATTGGAGACAAGAAGCCGATTACCTGCCGTCCGGCAGATCTGATTCCCGATGAGCTGGATACTCTCCGGGGAGAGATGGCCCAGTGGTCCGAGCAGGATGAAGACGTTCTGTCCTACGCTCTTTTCCCGCAGGTGGCAGTCGATTTCTTCAAGTACAGACAGGCACAGGAGAAGAAAGTGGATCCTACAGTGGCAGATGCTGAAAATAAAGCGTATCCGGTATAATTCCTGAGACTGCGGAAAGAAAATAAGATTCCATATAAGGCTGATGCGAAATCCGGGTTTTGGGGTTTTGCATCAGTTTTTCATTCATGACAAATAGAAAGTTCGAGGGGCGTGTTTTCTATTGTTGTTTTAAAGGAGAGTGGCAATGAAAGGACAGAGAAAAGAACCGGCCTGTTTCATCGTAGGCGCCGGAAGCTTTGACGGATTTCTCACAGAGCCTCAGGAGGGAGATCTGGTGATCGCGGCGGACGGAGGCTATGCTTACCTGAAAAGACTTGGCAGAGAGCCGGATGTTCTCATGGGAGACTTCGACTCCTTGAAAGAAATTCCCCAGAGGGAGCTGATCCGCCATTCCCCCATCAAAGATGATACGGATATGGCTCTTGCGGTGGCTTACGCCAGGGAAAGAGGGTTTCGCAGCTTTTATCTGTATGGGGGCCTTGGAGGCAGGCTGGACCACACTCTGGCAAACCTCCAGCTTATGACCATGCTTTCCAGAGAGAAGCTTCAGTGCCATATGGTAGGAGAAGGGAACGTGATTACAGCCATTACAGAGGAGAAAATCTGTTTCCCCAAAAGTGCCGCGGGAATGATTTCTGTTTTCTGCGCGGGGGAGGAAGCACTGGGCGTTACGGAACGCGGACTTAAGTATACCCTTTCTCAGGCCAGGCTCACCTGTGAGCGGGCTTTGGGGGTCAGCAATGAATTTACGGGAGAGGAAAGCTGGATTGAAGTAAGGAAGGGAACTCTGATCCTTCTGTGGGGAGCGGAAAACGGACTGGAAGGGGGACGAAAAGATGCAGAAAGATAAATACGGGCCGGAGTCTTACGGCGGAATGCGGCTCTGGGTATTCCTGTTCTTTTTACTTACCGTGTATTTCAGTCTCTGGGAAGTGAGGCTTCCCCATACTGTGACAGCAGGAATCTCCTTCGGAATTTTTGCCCACGCCGGGGCCGTCCTTCTGTACGCGGCTATGCTGATCACCGGAAAGATCTACTGGACCGGGGAGATTACGTATCAGGAAGCGGCAGGGGCGGGAAAAAGCGCGAGACGAGGATTCGCGCTGAAAAGGCTCTGGGTGTTTCTGGCCGGTGCGGCTGTGTGCTGCGGCTACGCCTACCTGCGCTCCGGGGGCCTTCAGGGAGGCTCCATTCAGGACTCTCTGGTATCCGCCGCCATTTTCTGTGTCTCTATAAGAGGCGCTTCCAGGATTTCTTTGTAAATGAGACGGAAATTTGCGAATTTTAACTTGCCTAAATTTAAAAAAAATTATACAATAGCGTCAGCGTACAGGAAAAAATTTCCGGTCGCTGGCGCTGTCTGTTTAGAGGAAAGAGAATGCGGGGGAAGAATATGAGCCTGAATTGGACAGAGAATAAGAGGAGAATACAGAGAGGCATGCTTGCGTTTCTTGTGCTGTTGGCATGCTTTTTGTGTGTAAAGCCGACCCAGGCGGCAGGAACCAGAATCCGGGGAATTGATGTCTCCAGGTACCAGGGTACGATTAACTGGAAGAAGGTAAAGAACGCTGGGATTGATTTTACCATGATCGGTGTGGGATATGTGATAGACGGCGTCCGCCAGGGGGATCCGAAGTTTGAATACAATATAAAAAACGCCATTCAAGCAGGGGTGGACGTGGGAGTTTATATCTATTCCCATGCAACTACCGTAGCGGAAGCCCGAGAAGAAGCAGATTTCGTGCTGAATCAGATCGACGGCTATAAGATCTCTTATCCTGTGGCTTTTGACATTGAAGATACCGTCCATCTGAAGCTGACTACAAAGCAGCGAACGGATATTACCATCGCTTTTTTGGAAGAAATCGAGGAGGCAGGGTATTATCCCATGATTTACGCCAGCGAATACTGGTTTAATAGCAATATGGATCTGTCCAGGCTGACCAAGTATGATAAATGGGTGGCGAGATGGGGCTCGACCGTAGCTTTTAAGCCCCTTTCCATGTGGCAGTACAGCTCCACAGGAAGAGTAAACGGCATCAGTACAGCTGTGGATCTGGACTACAGCTACAAAGATTACAGCAGACTGATCACGCCGCGCACTACGCCCAAGGAGAGGAAAAAGAAAACCGGCTGGCAGACAGACGGAAAGCGGTACTGGTATGTGAATGAGGACGGAAGCTATGTCAAAAATACCTTTAAAACCATCGGAGGGAAAAGGTATTATTTTGACAGCAACGGCTACCGGGTCTCCGGATGGAAGAAGATAAAGGGGAAATACTATTATTTCGTAAAGAAAACCGGGGTGATGAAGACCGGATGGCTGACCCTTTCAGGGAAAACATACTATCTGAGTCCCTCCACAGGAGCCAGAAGGACCGGCTGGATTACGGTTTCCGGAAAGAAATACTATCTGAATAAAAGCGGCGTCCGTCAGACCGGCTGGAAGACGTCGGGGAAAAAGACGTACTATCTTGGAAACAAGACCGGGGCAGCATTAAGCGGCTGGCAGAAGATCGGCGGAAAGTACTATTATTTTGATAAAAACGGCGTACGCCGCACTGGCTGGGTGAAAGTTTCCGGAAAGAAATATTATCTCAACAGCAAGGGCGTAAGGCAGTACGGCTGGCTCACCAGGGGCGGGAAGAAATACTTCCTGAATCTAAAGAGCGGTTCTATGCGCACCGGCTGGATGACGTACAAGGGCAAGACGTACTATTTCAGTAAACAGACAGGACAGATGCGCAGGGGCTGGCTGACCTTCGGGGAGAAGAGGTACTATATGAAGAAGGACGGTTCCAGAGCCAAGGGCTGGCAGCGGATTGGCGGAAAATGGTATTATTTTCTGAAGAAAACCGGCGTTATGAAGAAGGACGGAAAAATCGGCAGGTACATATTTGACGAAAATGGAGTCTGTACAAACCGCTGACGCATTGCGTTTGGAATTTCCGCGTGTTATAATTCATGCAGAAAGACCGTACAGCGGTTGAAATAATAAGAATTTTTTGATAAAGGAGAATAGCGATGAGCAAAAGACCAACCGTATTAATGATTTTGGATGGATATGGATTAAATGAGAAAACAGAGGGCAACGCCATTGCCCAGGCGAAGACCCCGGTGATGGACGGCCTGATGGACACCTGTCCTTTTGTAAAAGGCTATGCCAGCGGCCTGGCAGTAGGACTTCCGGACGGACAGATGGGAAATTCTGAGGTGGGCCACCTGAATATGGGCGCAGGCCGTATTGTATATCAGGATCTTACCAGAATTACGAAAGAGATTGAGGATGGAGATTTCTTTGAAAACAAGGCGCTTCTGGCGGCCATGGAAAATGTGAAGGAGAAGGATTCTTCTCTTCATATGTACGGTCTGCTTTCTGATGGCGGCGTTCACAGCCATAATACCCATCTGTATGCCCTTCTGGAGATGGCAAAGCGCCATGGACTGAAGAAAGTATACGTTCACTGCTTCCTGGACGGAAGAGATACGCCGCCTGCCTCAGGCAAGGATTACGTGCAGGAGCTGGCGGATGAGATGAAGAAGATCGGCGTGGGCGAGATTGCCACGGTGATGGGAAGATATTATGCCATGGACCGGGACAACCGCTGGGATCGTGTGGAGAAGGCTTATCGGGCTTTGACAGAAGGAGAAGGGGAGAAAGCTTCCTCCGGTGTTGAGGCAGTGGCTAATTCCTATGCGAAGGATGTGACAGATGAATTTGTGCTTCCCACCGTGGTGGAGAAGGACGGTGCTCCCGTAGCCACGATTCAGGACGGCGACTCTATTATCTTCTTTAATTTCCGTCCGGACCGGGCAAGAGAGATTACCCGTACCTTCTGCTGCGATGATTTCAGCGGATTTGAAAGAGGACCCCGCAGGCAGGTAACCTATGTATGCTTTACTGAGTATGATGTTACCATTCCAAATAAGCAGATTGCCTTCCAGAAGGTATCGATCACGAATACTTTCGGAGAGTTCCTGGCAGCCCATGATATGACCCAGGCCAGAATCGCGGAGACTGAAAAATACGCCCATGTAACCTTTTTCTTTAACGGCGGCGTAGAAGCCCCGAATAAAGGGGAGGACAGAATTCTCGTAAATTCTCCCAAGGTTCCTACCTATGATATGAAGCCGGAGATGAGCGTTTATGAGGTGTGCCAGAAGGTAGTGGAGGCTGTCCATTCCGGAAAATATGACGTAATTATCACAAATTTCGCGAATCCGGATATGGTAGGACACACAGGCGTGCTGGAAGCTGCTATTAAGGCCATAGAGGCGGTGGATGAATGTGTCGGCAAGGTGGTTGACGCTGTGAAAGAGGCAGGAGGCCAAATGTTTATCTGCGCGGACCACGGAAACGCGGAGCAGCTGATTGATTATGAGACCGGCGAACCCTTCACTGCCCATACGACGAATCCGGTACCCTTCCTCCTTGTAAACTATGAGAAAGGCTATGGGCTTCGGGAGGGAGGCCGCCTGGCGGATATCGTTCCCACGCTGATTGAGATGATGGGAATGGAGCAGCCTGCTGAGATGACGGGCAAGTCTCTTCTTATGGAACAGTAAGAGCATTTGAGCTCCGCAGCCGGAGTGAATGGAAGGACGGCGTCCTGCAGGAGAGGCAGGGCGCTGTTTCGTTTATGAGGACGGAAAGTTCACAAAGCGCGCGCTCTATTGTCAGGAAGCTGTCCCATAGAGCGGCCAAATTTTCGGGAAGAGACGCATGCTGCAATAACAGAGAATTTCCATAGGATTTTCACAAATTCAACACAAAAATAAAGTATATTTAGGGAGAAAAGTAAGAGAGCGGCAAGGGGCGTACCCGGGCCGGGGAAAGGAGCCATTGGGATGGACTTGAAAAATAAGAATTTAAAAAATGACCATACAGAGCAGGACAGACAGAAAAAAAGAAATGCATGGAAGAAATACGGAGCGGTAATGATGGCAGGAGTTCTCCTGGCAGGAACCGCTGCCACGGCAGGCTTCAGCCTGGATAACAGTCAGGTACAGGCCGAAGAGAATCAGACAGAAGAAACGCAGACGGAAATCAGCCTGAATCTGGCAGCGGATCAGGATGAAGAGACGTCAGAGGAAGATTCGGAGGCGGAGACAGAGGAAACGACAGAAGAAGCGGCCGAAGAAGAGACAGAAACAGAAGAGACAGAGACGCCGGAGACTTATGAGGCTATCCAAAACGCGGAATCGGTGGAGGGAGCCATTGTGACCACAGATGTCTCTGCGGTAGTGGAAGAGTTTATGCCGTGTATTGTTTCTATTACGAACTATTCGGTTCAGGAGCTGGAAACCTTTTACTACGGAACACAGGAGTTTGAGAGCGTGGGCAGCGCCTCAGGAATTATTGTGGCCCAGAACGATCAGGAGCTCTTGATTGCCACAAACAGTCATGTGGTAGACGGTTCTGAGGAATTGAATGTGTGCTTTACGGCAGACGCGGAGGATCCGGAAGATCTGATCGTGCCGGGCAAGGTAAAAGGATCTGATACCAGCCATGAGCTGGCAGTGGTGGCCGTACAGCTGGGTGATATTCCGGAAGAAGTCAGAAGTCAGCTGAAGATCGCTACTCTGGGAAGCTCGGATGAACTGAAGGTAGGAGAGGCAGCCATTGCAGTGGGAAATGCCCTGGGGTATGGGCAGAGCGTTACCTGCGGAATCATCAGCGCGCTGAACCGCGAGGTGAGCCTTGACGATTTCTCCAGCGAAGTGATTCTCACAGACGCGGCTATTAACTACGGAAACAGCGGCGGAGCACTTTTGAATTCCAAAGGTGAAGTGATCGGTATCAATGTAGCCAAGGAAGTAGGGGATGACGCTGAGAATATGGGATATTCTATTCCTATTGACACCGCTATCCCGATTCTGGAAGAGATGATTAATCGTGAGACCAGAGATAAGGTGGAAGACGGACATGGCTATATGGGAGTAACAGTAGTCGATGTTTCTGAAGAAGGAAAAGAGTTGTACGATATGCCGGCAGGAGCTTTCGTATATGAGGTAACGGAAGGCTCAGCGGCAGAAGAGGCAGGTATTCAGAAAGGGGATGTGATCACGGCCTTTGAAGGCGTATCTGTGGCAGGCTCAGACGCTTTGGTAGAGCTGCTGGAATACTATGAGGCAGGCGAAACTGTAACGGTAGAGGTTCAGACAGCCAATAACGGAGCTTACGAGGCCAGAGAAGTGGAAGTTACGCTTCAGGAGGGAAGCTCAGATATATATGAGGAAGATACCTCTTCCGATGAGACAGAAGACAGCGGGGAGGAGATTGTTCCTGACGGAGAATTTGATGAGATTCCTTATTTCGGCTACGGAAACGACAACGGTCTTTTCTAAATGATTTGAAAGCTAAAAAATGTGTACAGGTAAAGAGCCAGCGCAGTGCCCGAGAGGGCAGCTGCGGGGCTCTTTTTTGTGATAATAGAAGGTTTGCGGAGTGTGTTTTCTATTACTTATGCGGAAGGCTTTGCATTTTGCGTTGAGGCCGCTTATAGGGCAGAAATAGAAAATGTAATAAAAAA
>DVGK01000143.1 GCA_018712785.1 Candidatus Choladousia intestinavium
ACCCTTCCCATAGCCAGTGCTGCCGGGGAAGGCCAGAGAGAGCGTATGAAGATCAGCCCCCAGGGAATGAAAGCCATCACCCATTATGAGGTTCTGGATCAGGGAAGGGGCTGTGCGCTTCTGCGGCTTAAACTGGATACAGGGCGCACCCATCAGATCCGGGTGCATATGGCGGCCCTGGGCCATCCTCTTCTGGGAGATACCCTTTATGGAAAAGAAGAGGCGGGGACGCTTACCAGGGCGGCCCTTCATGCGGCATGGGTAACCTTCCGTTCTCCCTTCAGAGATGAGAAGCTTTCTTTTTTTATCCCGCTGCCGGAGGATCTGAGACAGATCTTGCGCTTTTGTTCAAAGGGAGCTGCCCAGTGTGATAGCGCAGAACAGTGAAAAGGAGACAGAGTATGAAGCCGGAATTAAATAGAATCAACCGGGAGGATATGCTGGAGCTCACCAGAAGAATGACCGTATCCCGCACCTCCTTTACGAGAATCGCGGGATGCTATGTGGATCGGGAAGGAGAATTTGACGGAAGCTTTAATACAAATTTTCTGAAGCTTACATCGCAGGAAAAGGCGAAAAATCTGAAGCTGGCAAAGACAGTTCCCTTTTCAGAGACGAATGCGCAGCTGAAGAAATATGCCTTTCCCGCCGATAGGAAAGATCCGGGAAGCCTGTGGCAGCTTTTAATGGCCATAAAGGACTGCGGACTGAAAAATGACGCCCTTATGGATACCTTCTATGACCTGATAATGGAGCAGTATGAGGGAGATTCGGAATATGCCGTCTTTGTCTTTCACGATCGGTACGATGTACCGGTAAAAGCGGCGGATAAAGAGCGGCTGGGAGAATCGGAAGAAGTGTTTGAATATCTGATCTGTACTCTGTGCCCGCTAAAAGGAGAGTATGAACCGGGGCCTCCCGTGTGCGGCTTTCTCTTTCCGGCTTTTACAGACCGCAGCGCGGATCCGGATCATATTGCGGTTTACCAGGCTGATCCGGAACACCCTCACAGGGAATGGGAGGAGAAGATTCTGGGACTTCATTTCTGAAGAGCTGGGACACTTGCTATTTCAGCAACTGTTTTAAAAAGTATACGGGGAAATCCATACGGGAATACAGAAGCGGAACCGGCAGAAACCACGATCTAAAGGAAAGATCTTTGTAAGTAAGAAGAAGTAGGCTGCGCGAACTGTTTTGTCATGAATCAAACAGGCAGGGGAAATTTTTCCCCTGCCTGAAAGCTTTAAGGAATTTGAATCATCAAGCCTTTCCAGCGCTTCCAAGAACGTCTTTGATCTTATGAGCAACCATTTCCTTTACAGCCTGACGGGCAGGTTTCAGATACTGGCGCGGGTCAAAGTGATCCGGATGCTCTGCGAAATATTTACGGATGGTACCTGTCATGGCAAGACGGATATCGGAGTCGATATTGATCTTGCAAACAGCCAGCTCTGCTGCATGACGAAGCTCTTTTTCCGGAATACCGATGGCATCCGGCATATTTCCGCCGTACTCATTTACCATCTTTACGAACTCCTGCGGAACAGAAGAGGAACCGTGAAGAACGATGGGGAAGCCGGGGAGACGCTTAATGCATTCTTCAAGAACATCAAAACGAAGGGGCGGCGGAACCAGGATGCCTTCTTCGTTTCTTGTACACTGAGAAGCCTTGAACTTGTATGCGCCGTGGCTTGTACCGATGGCGATGGCAAGAGAATCGCAGCCGGTTCTGTCAACGAATTCTTCTACTTCTTCGGGACGTGTATAGCTTTCTTTTCCGGCTTCAACAACTACTTCGTCCTCTACGCCTGCGAGAGTACCAAGCTCAGCCTCAACTACAACACCGTGAGCATGTGCATACTCAACGACCTGCTTTGTCAGAGCGATGTTGTCCTCAAAAGATTTGGAAGAAGCGTCGATCATGACAGAAGTGAATCCGCCGTCGATGCAGCTCTTGCAAAGCTCGAAAGTGTCGCCGTGATCCAGATGAAGGGCGATGGGAATCTGGGGATTCTCCGCAACAGCTGCCTCTACCAGTTTCACCAGGTATGTGTGGTTGGCATAAGCACGAGCTCCCTTAGATACCTGCAGGATGACCGGGCTGTTCAGTTCGCCGGCTGCCTCTGTGATACCCTGTACGATCTCCATGTTGTTTACGTTGAACGCACCGATTGCATATCCGCCGTCGTATGCCTTCTTAAACATTTCGGTAGTTGTTACCAATGCCATAATTTTTTTCCTCCTTTTATTATGACGTATTATTGGCAGTACTTCTATTTGCATGTCTGCCAGACATCCTTATTCTACCACATCTTTTTCTGTTTTACGATATTTTTTTGACAGAAGCCGGGATTTTTTTGCAGATTGCACCTATTCGACTGTTTGCCGTTAAAAACAATAGAGGGCACGCTCTGCGAACTTTCTATTGTTATGAACAAAAAAACCGGAAGTCAACTTCCGGTTTTAAGAGAGCGCGAGACGGGATTCGAACCCGCGACCCTCGCCTTGGCAAGGCGATACTCCACCACTGAGCCACTCGCGCATATTCAACTGTTTCGCTCGCTTTGCTTTTCGCTCCCGCGAACAATGAATACTATACTATAGGTTTTTCAGATTGTCAACACTTTTTTTGAAAAAATTTTCCTGGCTTTTTCACCCTTGCAGAAGTGTGGAATTTAGGGTAGAATGAAGGCGGTAAAAAACGCGGAGGTCAATAAAATATGGAAGCTTTACAAATGGCAGAGGGCAGCATCCTTCTGTGGATTCAGGAATTCCTGCGGGCAGACTGGCTGACGCCGGTGATGCTGACAATTACGAAGCTGGGAAATATGGGATTTATCTGGGTGGTTTTGTCGCTGCTTTTTTTATGCTTTAGGAAGACAAGATGGGCCGGAGCGGCGGGATTGCTGGCTGTATTTTTCTCTCTGGTCTTTAACAATTTTTTCCTGAAGAATCTTTTTGAGAGAATTCGTCCTTACGAGGTGATCGACGGGCTGACTCTTCTGGTGGAGAAAGCCAGTGATTTTTCTTTCCCGTCGGGACATGCTGGGACATCTTTCGCGGCAGCCACGGCGTTCTTCTGGATCCTTCGGGGGAAGATCGGGGCGGCGGCGTATGTGCTGGCCTTTCTGATTGCCTTTTCAAGACTGTATATTGGGATTCATTATCCTACGGACGTGCTGTGCGGGATGCTTACAGGCAGCCTGTGCGGGCTGGCGGCTGGGATATTGATCAATAAAGTAAAAAGCAAACTGAATGCTGCCGGAAACTGACGGAAGAGAAGGCAGCGGCGCACGATAAAGCAAAGGGGGTGGTTTTTATGTCACGAAGTTCTAAGACAGGTTCAACAGACGTTCCTGGGCCTTGGCCATGCATAAAAATACACCGAAGGAGGGCTTTATTGTGTTGGAAAAAATTCGTGAATATATTCAGAACGGCCAGTATGCCAAAATCCGCAGTCTGATTGCGGAGATGAATGAGGCGGATATTGCCGCCATGCTGGAAGAGCTGGAGCTGCCGGGGGCGGAGCTGGTCAAGGTGTTTCGGATGCTGCCCAAGTCTCTGGCGGCAGATGTGTTTTCATTTCTCTCCCTTGAGACGGAGCAGATGATTATCACCTCTCTGACGGACCGGGAGGCGGCCAACATCATTGATAATCTGTTCGCGGATGACGCGGCGGATCTGATGGAGGAGATGCCGGCGAATGTGGTAAAAAGGCTTCTGGCTCAGACTACGCCGGAGACCAGAAGGGATATCAACCACCTTCTTCAGTATCCGGAGGATTCTGCGGGCAGCGTTATGACGGTGGAATTTGTGGATCTGAAAGAAGATCAGACGGTGGCCCAGGCTATCGAAAAGATCCGGAAAATCGGGATTGACAAGGAGACCATCAATACCTGTTATGTCACCGATCCCTACCGGAAGATCAGAGGCACCGTTTCCTTAAGGACGCTGATTCTGGGAGAGAAGACAGACCGCATCGGCGATCTCATGGAAGAGAAAGTGATTACCATCAACACCATGACGGACCAGGAAGAAGTGGCCCGGATGTTTCAGAAGTATGATTTTGACGCCATGCCGGTGGTAGACAGTGAAAACCGTCTGGTGGGAATTATTACGGTAGATGATGTTATGGATATTATCCAGCAGGAGGCTACGGAGGACATTGAGATGATGGCCGCCATCACGCCCACGGATAAGCCGTATATGAAGACTACCGTGTTTGAGACCTGGAAGAAGAGAATCCCGTGGCTTTTGATTCTGATGATTTCGGCCACTTTTACCGGAAGAATCATCCAGGGCTACGAGGATGCTCTGGCAGCCTACGCGGTTTTAACCGCGTACATTCCCATGTTTATGGACACGGGTGGAAACGCCGGAGGCCAGGCGTCCGCTACGGTGATCCGCAGCATTTCCCTGGGTGAGCTGGAATTTGGAGATATCTTCCGGGTGGTGTGGAAGGAGTTCAAGGTGGCGATTCTCTGCGGCGTGACTCTGTCCGTCCTGAATTTTGCCAAGCTGCTGCTTTTCGACCGGGTCTCCGTCCAGGTGGCTGTGATCGTATGCCTGACGGTGGTTCTCACGGTCCTTGTGGCCAAGCTGGTGGGCTGCGTGCTTCCCATGCTTGCGAAAAAAGTGGGCTTTGATCCGGCTGTCATGGCCAGCCCTTTTATCACTACGATTGTGGATGCAGTTTCGTTGCTGATCTATTTCCAGATTGCCACCAGGGTGCTTCACTTTTGAAGAACATTTAATCTTTATATTTTATTTGAAAAAACTCCCTTTCGGTAAGAATTCTTATATTTGAATTCTTACTGAAAGGGAGTTTTTTATGTGGTTTTATTATCAATATCAGAAGCGATTTCTTCCAAAAGTCTGCGTTCTATTTCTTTAACAGAATTTATAAAACAATATATTTGTTGTTCAATGATGGAATAGTATTTTGGCTCTATAGAATCAATCA
>DVGK01000001.1 GCA_018712785.1 Candidatus Choladousia intestinavium
GGATCTGTAAAACCCTTTCTTGATCGGTCTGAAATGATAATTCATATTACCCTTCGATCAATTCTAACGCTCTTTTATACAATGGATCTAATTCACACCCACAGTTTCCGCATTCTTCATCTGCCTGTTTAATCGCAGACACCAAAGTATTTTTATCAGCCTTTCCATCCAGCCACTGTTGTGCGGGAACGGCTATCAGCCTCCATCCGGAAGCAGCGAATTTCTCCATAATAGACTTTAACTCTTCCATAATGCAGTTCTCTCCTTAAATCAGTGAATCATCTGTAAAGTTTTATCAAAAGAGGCACGCGCTTAGATTGAATCCGCGCCTGCCTCTTTCTCATTCGTCAATTATCCCGGCCAAAACAGCAGCCTGTCTTTCTTTGGCGGGAAATGGATTCTTATACTGCCTCCATGCCCACCTTCAAAGCCTTCTTGTTCAGCTCCAGAAACTTAGGCTTAATGTTGTCCTTCAAGATTTCCTCCCAGTGAATCTCCTCCAGTCCCATGGATTTGATAATTGTCCCCAGAAGGATCATATTCGCTGCTTTTTCATTTCCAAGTTCTGCCGCCATGCGGGTGGCATCCACGACTCTGGCCTCCACATGGGCCTTAATCTCATCCAGAACATCCTCCGGATAGTCTTCCTCTCCTGTAATCACAGACATGGAAGGAATCTCCTCATTATTTACCACCAGCACTCCGTCCGGCTTCAGGTAGTCCAGATTTCTCAGGGCTTCCATCTTTTCAAAGGAAACGATGATGTCTGCCTTCCCTTTCTCAATGACAGGCGACATTACTTTATCGCCGTACCGCACCTGAGAGGACACGCTGCCGCCTCTCTGGCTCATTCCGTGAATCTCGCTCATCTTTACGTCGTATCCGGCTTCCATCAGCCCGGTAGTCAGAATTTTGCTTGCAAGGATGGTTCCCTGGCCTCCCACGCCTACCAGTAAAATACTTTTCGTCATGACTTAATCCTCCTTTACAATCGCATCCTTCGGGCATACCTGGGTGCATACGTCGCAGCCTACGCACTGGGCATGGCTGATCTGTACTTTCTTCGATGCCTTGTCAAAGGACAGGGCCGGACAGCCGGTGCGCAGACAAGCCTTGCAGCCGATGCATTTTTCTTCATCTACTTTATTCTTGGTACTGAACATTCCCTCAAATTCTTCCTTGTCTGCCTGAGAGAATTTCTTCAGTACGCAGGGCCATCTCGTGATAATCACAGAGGGCTCGTCCAGAGCCAGGCATTTATCCAGAGTCTCATCCACCAGGGCAAGATTATTGGGATCGATCACATATACGTGCTTAATGCCGATGGCTTTCACAAGACTCTCAATGCTGATCAGGGTGGTAGGCTCTCCCTTGGCGGTAAAGCCGGTTCCCGGATTATCCTGATGCCCGGTCATGCCGGTGATCCGGTTGTCCAGAATAATATTTACTGTGTTGCTTTTATTGTAAACGGTATTGATCAGTGAATTGATCCCTGTATGGAAGAAGGTGGAATCCCCCAGCACAGTCACTACCCGGCGGCCTGAATTTCCCAGGTTAAAGGCTCTCTGGGCACCGTGTCCCAGACTGATGCTTGCGCCCATGCACACGGTAGAATCCATGGCTGAGTAGGGCTTGCTGGCAGCCAATGTATAGCAGCCGATGTCTCCGCTGATCATGATATTTTTCTTTTTACCCAGTCGGTAAAACAGGCCTCTGTGAGGACAGCCGGCACAGAAGGTCGGCGCGCGGCTGATGAGCTTGCTTCTGTCAAAGTCAATCTTCTCAGCGCTGTTCTCTCCCAGACACGCCCGGATCACATCCGGCGTAAGCTCTCCGGTATAGGGGAAAAGCTCTTTTCCGATGCACTCGCAGCCCTGCTGCTTCACGAATTCTTCAATATACGGATCGTTCTCCTCCAGGATATAAACCTTATCCACTTTGCTGCAGAACTCCCGGATCAGGTTTGCCGGAAGGGGATGGGTAAATCCAAGCTTCAGATAGGAGGCCCGATCCCCGAACACTTCCTTGGCGTAATAGTAGCAGACTCCGGAGGCGATTACGCCCACAGAAGTTTCTCCCATCTCCACGCGGTTGAAAGGAGAGGTCTCACTGTAAGCTGCCAGCCGGTTCATTCTCTCCTGCAGCTTCACCCGGAGATTCCTGGCCATAGCCGGAAGGCATACGTACTTTCCCGGATTCTTTGTCCACTCCTTCAGGGGAACTTCTCTCCTCTCTGAAAGCTCAACAATGGATTTTGAATGACAGACTCTGGTGGTCATACGGATCACAAAAGGCGTATCATACTCTTCGCTGAGGTCAAAAGCAGCTTTCATCATATCGATACATTCCTGGCTGTCAGAAGGCTCCATCATAGCCAGCTTGGCTGCCTTGGCGTAATTTCTGTTGTCCTGCTCATTCTGCGAGGAAAACATCCCCGGCTCATCCGCCGTCACAATGACATTGCCCGCGTTTACCCCCATATAGGCCCAGGTAAACATAGGATCCGCCGCCACATTCATTCCCACATGCTTCATGGATACCATGCTTCTGGCTCCTGCCACAGCAGCGCCGATGGCTGATTCCATGGCTACCTTTTCATTGGGCGCCCACTCCGCATAGATTTCTTTATATGTAGCAAGGTTCTCCAGAATCTCCGTACTGGGAGTGCCTGGGTACGCGGAAGCATGGCGCACGCCTGCCTCGTAGGCCCCCCTTGCGATGGCCTCATCCCCGGTCATTAATTTCTTCATGTTCTTCCTCCGTTCTCTCCGCCTGAAGCGTTTTTATCAAAAATAGGTGCCGTCACAGGCACTCTTTCACCTGGAATGTCCACAAGTAAATTTATTGTAGCATATTCCACAGAGAAAATACAGAAATTTTGAAAAATTATTCATCCGAAGAGCATTGGCCGGGCCAGGAACTGCCTGTTTACGCGGGCGGCTGCATCGCGCCGCAGACAGCGTGATTGCTGACAGAATCCAGCACATACCAGAAATCCTTTACCTCCTTCACCTGAACGATTCCCTGAAGCCCTGACAGTTCCGGGCAGATGTCCATGAACCGGTCGGACAGGCCCTCCAGCATATCCGGCCGGAAACACACGGTAGTCTCCTTCTCCCACACGGCTCCGTAGAGAATCTCAGACTCCACCAGATCCTGGAACATATGGCTTCCATAGCTGAGCTCCGGCATATAACCGGCCCGGCTTTCGGACACCTCGCAGATCACAGAGAAATTGCGGATATCTCCAAAGGTAACCGGCACTCCCAGCTCCGGAGAAGAGGTTCCGATTCTTCCCGGCACAAGAAGCATGATATTCTTTTTCTGCTTTCCGTAATACTCGTTCATCTTTCCCACCGCTATGGCCGCTTCATATTTTTTCGCGTAAGGATACTGATAGTACCCGATGGGATCCACAAAAATAACGGCGTCTATCTTTCTTTTGTCCGACGGCCCCATAGAAGCCCCCTTCAGCTCCAGAAAGACCTCCTGAAACTTCTGTTCCTCCAGGACGATCCGCTGCTTCCTGGCATCCGTATACAGAGAGCGGCACTGGAGAAGATTGACTACAAACTCTCCAGATTCATCCATATTGACCGTATATTCAATGTCCACCGGATTGCCATAGCATTTTTCCAGCGTCTGCAGCATCTTCTGCATCAGCCCGGTAAAGCCCCTGTTTTCCAGAAGCTTCTGAAGGCTTACAAACCATACCTCCCGGCTGGTTCCTTTTTCCCTGAGAAAATCCTCCGCCTTCCAGTCATGCTCCAGCACCAGCTTTTTATACCAGAGGGGCAGCACCGGCAGCAGGTTCTCCAGCCGCACCTCCTTTGCCAGGTTTTCCCGGCAGTCCAGCACATCCACGTTCCTCTGAGAAAACTTATGCCGTTCCTCCACGGTGGTAAAAACAGTGGCCCCGGGATTGTCCAGGTTAGCAAGCCTGGGATAGTCTGTCCCGGTCCGATCCACCGCCTTAGTGCCGAGGCCGATCACCAGACGCAGCATCCCTGCCGCCGGATCCATGTCCGGCAGCCATTTATAGGCGCTGTGGCTGTAGCCCACCCCTGCTACGCAGGGGAAATAATACTTTCCATAATAAGTGCCTGACACCCTCTGTACCAGCACCGCCATCTGCTCGTCCTTGTTCTCCAGCTTCCGCTGCCGCCGGTATTCCAGAGCGTCCCGGTTCATGGTGCTGGCATACACGGTGCGCACCGCCTCTTCAAAAGCCTCCAGCCGCTCTCTGGGGCTCCCCTGATTCACGCAGAATACGGATTCATACTTTCCCGCGAAGGCATTTCCGTACCCGTCCTCCAGAAAACTGGAGGACCGGACAATAAAGGGGCTCTGCCCGAAATATTCCACCAGATTAATAAACTGCTCCCGGATTTTCGGAGGAAATTTTCCATTGGCAAGCTTTTCCTTAAGCCTGGTGGCAGCTGTAAAATATTCCTCCTCCGTTCTCTGACGAATTCTCAGCCGCCAGCAGTCATTGAAAACAATATACGTATAGAACACATCTGAACCGATATAAAAAGAATCATGAGACTCACTGTAATCCAGGAATTCCGGTATCTCCGTCTCCGCGATCTTTCTCGCCAGGAGCATACCGCAGGCTTTGCCTCCAATGGAGCCGCTGCCGATCATTCTGTCCCGGAGATGAAAATAATCCTCCGGCTTAAAATATTTTTTTACCAGATTTTTCAAACGGCTGTCCTTGGTCACCGTGCTTTCGATAATCTGCTCCTGAGTCTCCGGATCGAACTGCCCCTGGGAATACTTCATTTTTGCCAGCTGAAAAAAACGGTCATGGCTGTCATAATTCTGATCCTGGCTTCCCGCCGAGGCTTTCTGCATGGCCCGATAATACCGGCTGATATCCACGCCGTTTTCCAGAAGAGTAAAGGTATTCTGTTCCTTTATATAACAATGAGGAAGGAACATATGCTCTGAATAGCGGTTCCACACCTTCAGAGGCTGAAAATAGATCCTCTCCTTTTCCGAATACACATCCAGAAGAAGCTGAGTAGTGTCCCGGATCCTGGCCACAGCGTCAAAGGAATGGCGTCCCCGGATCAGGGGGAAATACGCCACTGTGTCCAGTTCAAAGAGATACGGACACGTAACCTGAAAAAAATTTCCCATCATGAGATCCGTATACCAGACAGACTGCAGCTCAGACAGACAGTCAAATACGTAGAAGGCTTCCTTCCCCTCTCTGGTGATCAGGTTATGAATCGCCATAGTAAAGGACTCAAACTGCTGATCCGGGTCGAACCGGCAGACCTCCACTCCCTCCATCTCCTCCAGCACCGGCGCATGCTGGGCAAACCGTACATAGATCACCCTCCTTTTATCCCGGACGGCCTGCCTGGCAAAAGGCTGCGCAAACAGCCGGAACTCTTCGACATCCGATACCTGCCATACCACATTATCTCCCAGACGGATATAATCCAAAATTTCATCCAGCTTGGGAAAACCGCTTTCTATCCTGTCAAATGCTGCCATCTCTTCCTCCTTCTGCCGTATATCCGGCAATTTTTTCCTGATTTGCGAAAAGTAGCCCCCGCTTCGTCAATCGTCGAACCTGTCAGTCTGCCGCACGCGGACGCTTCTTCCTGTAAGCTTCTTATAAAAGGACGCGAAAAAGCAGAGCAAAAAGACAGTCCGCCTCTTTGCTCTGCTTACAGCCGATTATATCACACTTTTTCCGGAAAATATACGAAAATCTTTCCTTATCTTATCTCAGCAGCGCCGCCACCGCTTTCCAGTTTTCCTTCGGCGTCCAGGTCAGCGCTCCCTCTTCCATGCAGAGCCTTTCCTGCGTATCGGAATAAACTTCCGCTATCCTTCCGGGAGTTCCCTCCGGCAGGCTCAGACAGATTTGCTCCGGCAGCTCTCCTCCGAAGGTATGGATCAGCACAAAAGCCTGGCCGTTTTTTCCCTGCCGCAGGATTCCCTGCCATCCCTCCGGATGGCGCATTTTTGAAATCTGCGGACTTAAATGATATGTCTGTCCGTCTTTGATCACCGGCGCGATCTTTTTATAAAAAGCAATTCCCTGATCAATGACTTTCCACTGGCTCTCACTTAAATCCGTCACATCTCCGGAAAGGCACATCCTTCCCAGGAAGGTGCTGGCTACAGAATAAGCAATGCGCTTTCTGGAATCCGTTTTCCGGATCACCGCCCAGATCTGGCTCTGTCTGGGGAGAATCGCCCGGTGAAGGTTGGCAGCGATAATGGGAATTTCCACGCATTCATGAGCGTCTGAGAAAGAAGCCATACTGGTAGCTCCCATGAATCCCGGCTCCAGCCGGTGTCCTCCGGACGCGCAGTTTTCCAGAATGATTCCCGGCACCTCCCGTTTTATCTCCTTCAGAAAATCCATGGTTTCCATCATGTTCCGGCGCAGGCCCTCTCCCGGGGACTCCGCCCCGTCACAGCCGATCCCTATGGTATCATTGTAATCAATTTTCATATATTCAAATCCATATTTTTTCAGGGTACCGGTTACCCTCTCCCTGAGATATTCCTTTACCCAGGGATCCGCCATATTCCAGAAACGGCGCCTGCTGGTAGTAAGCACTTCTCCGTCCAGATGAAGAAGATGTTCCGTATTCCGGTATGCCTGTGAAGCTTCCCCCACATTCTCTATCTCAAACCAGATTCCGGCTTTCATCCCCTCCTGATGAATGGCCTCTACAGTTTTCTCCAGTCCCTGGGGAAACAGGGTTTTCGAGGGAATATAGTCTCCCATGCTGATATCCCAGGGAACTCCGTCTGCCTTGTACCAGCCGCAGTCAATTACAAAATAGGAAAATCCCTTCCCGCGGATCGCGTCTAGAATCTTTAAAATATTTTCATGAGAGGGACACCCCCAGGTGGTACAGTATTCATTAAAAATAATGGGCAGATCCTGTTCTGATTCCGGACCGGCCTGAACCGCTTTCACCCCCGCCTCCACAAGCCGCTGGCAGAGAATATCCAGAGAATCTGTGTGGGCTGTGGTAAGAACAGCCTCCGGCGTACAGAAGCTTTCTCCCGGCTGCACCACTTTCTTCCAGTGTCCGAAATCCCGGTCCGCCAGCCCTCCGCTTATGGCAAGGTTCTCGTCCATCCTGTAGATCTCCATCTGCCAGGAAGCGGGATGCCCAAGCTGCGCGCCCCAGAACACGTGATTCTTCGTGTCCTCCAGGGCAAGAAAAGGAAAATAATGATTCACCGGCATAGATCCCACCTGTCCAAACCGCTCGCACCGAACAGCGCCAAGGCCCCAGGAGGGTTCCAGCTGCAGTTCCTCCACAGACTGAGACAGCAGCCGTCCCTCCTGGCTCCACCGGGACTGCAGTCTGTGTACCATAAGATCACCGGCGCCGTCTCCCGGAAGATAGGGGGAAATCTGCTCCAGAGAAAAGCTGGAGAGCAAAAGCAGAGTCACCGGCTTCTCTCCCTGATTCCTGTACTGGCAGAAAGTCCGAACAAACCGTTCTCCCTCTGCCCAGGTCAAAGTATGCAGCACCTGGTTCCCCCTGTCATCCTCCAGCAAAGTTTCCACTCTGCTTTCTTTCCCCTGTCTTTTAAACTCCTGGCTCTTCTTTTTCATCCGCCAGGTACTCTCCCCGTTCCGCAGCGTCTGCCCCGGCGCATATCCTCCGTTATAGATATCTCCTGCAAACTGAATCTGGACCAGCGGATCCAGAGCTGCCTTTTTCTCCGGGAGCCTTTCCACCAGGCATTCTCCCGGAAACAGCATCAGTCCCACATGCCCTTCCTGATCCTCCGTATAGCGCACAGTCATATCCCCGAACTTATAGTCCATCCCTCTTCTCCTTTCATGTTTCTCTCATCTGCAGCAGAAACGCGTATTAAAAAAATGGTGTAAGGTCAAAATTAAAATATAAGTCATCCGGCAGGCACACATCATATTTTCGACAGAACTTTTTCATAAATTCATCCGTTGCTTCTTTGTTTTTTTCATATTCCTCCTGCAGCTCCCGCTTCATCTCATCCCGAACCTCATAAACCCTTTCTTTTTCAGCATAGACAATTCCGTGGAATATATCATAGTTAAAATATATTTCATATGGCTCACCAAAAGCAGAAAAGACGCTGACTTCAACCGCCTCGTCATATACCTCATCCACCTCCAGATATTTTCCGTTGTAATGTCTCTGTCTCTCTGAAAACTCTTCCGTAACATTTCTCCATTCAGCCATTTTTATCTCCTTCTTTTCAATTTTTCAATTTTGATTTCTT
>DVGK01000144.1 GCA_018712785.1 Candidatus Choladousia intestinavium
GTGATAAATGATATTTTATCTTACTGCGGCAAACGACGTCAATTTCTTTTTCCCGGCAGGTCTCCCCGGACGTTTTCTTAATTTACATTTCGTGAGAAAGGGATAGATCTGCAGATGAAGTTTACAGTTCACGGGGAGCGAAGGGGGATAGCTCGTTTAGGGATGTACTCCACTTTTTTCTGTCAAATCCTTAGGATTTTCCTTCTGATTACGGTTACGGATCCAAACGCCATTTTCTGTCACAGAACCGTAATTTGAGTCATACAATTACGGTTAAAAATAGGATTTTCCGCCACAGAACCGTAATGTATCGCTAAAATGTACGGATCCATTTGCTGTTTTTCCTATGATAACCGTAATGGAAGGCTAAAAAGTACGGACGAATTTTTAATTTTTGCTGCAGTAACCGTAATAGACTGAAAAGCTATACCATACAGAGCTATGCATAAGACCGCTTAAAGAAAACTTTACCGTCATGAAAGGTAAAACAGGCGAATATCCTCCATGAACAGTAACGATGAAGTTTACCAGCCGGCAGTTTTGTCGGTAAAGATATTGAATGATAGAAAGTAAGTATTGTATAATGTTCATAAGCATTGAGCTTTAGATGCAAGAAATCGGTAGTATTTAACGCTACCTTCAGCTGTACGGAGGATAGAATATGATTAAAGCAGTTCTTTTTGATATGGACGGAATTATGTTTGATACGGAAAAAATCATGAGCGAGGGATGGCAGGAAGCCGCGAAACAGCTTGGTTTTATTCTTACGGACCAGCAGATGAATCAGATGAGAGGCAGTTCCAAGGCCAGGAATACAGCCCTCTTTAAAGAATGGTACGGAGACCGTGTTAATTATGAGGAGGGCCGGCGTATCCGCTCCAAATACCAGGAGGATTATATCGCCGCCAATTCCCTGCCCGAAAAGCCAGGGCTCCATGAACTTCTGCAGTGGCTGAAGGAGCAGGAAATCCCGGCCGCGGTTGCCACCTCCACTTCCCGGAAGAACGCTGAGCGCTACTGGGATATGGCAGGTATATCCTCTCTCCTTACCGCTTCTGTCTGCGGAGACGAAGTCACCCACAGCAAACCTGACCCGGAGATTTTTCTGAAAGCTGCCGCAAAGCTTCATGTCCCCATTGAGCACTGCCTGGTACTGGAAGACAGCATCAATGGCCTGAAAGCTGCTAAAGCAGCAGGCGCCGTCTCCTGCATGGTGCCGGATCTGACACCTTATACCCAGGAGCTGGCGCCTGTCTGCGATTATGTGTGCAAAAGCCTTCTGGAGTGCATCCCTCTTATTGAAAAAGAAAATTCTGTTTTTTAATTTCTATTTTCCCGCAAAAGCATGAATACCGGGATAAACAGCGCTCTCTCCCAGCTCTTCCTCAATCCGGAGGAGCTGGTTATATTTTGCCACCCGTTCACTCCTGCTGGGAGCCCCTGTCTTAATCTGGCATGTATTCAAAGCAACTGCCAGATCCGCGATGGTGGTGTCCTCCGTCTCTCCGGATCGATGGGAGGTGACTGCCGCATAGCCAGCCTTGTGAGCCATTTTAATGGCCTCAAGAGTCTCTGAGACAGAGCCGATCTGGTTCAGCTTAATGAGAATCGCATTTCCGCAGCCTTTTGCAATCCCCTTCTGAAGCCGCTCTGTGTTTGTCACAAAAAGATCGTCCCCCACCAGCTGCAGCCTGTCTCCCAGCACTTCTGTCATATATTTCCATCCATCCCAGTCTTCTTCATCCAGACCGTCTTCAATGGAATAAATCGGATATTTGTCACAGAGAGACTTCCAGTGCTTCACCAGCTCTTTGGATGTGAATTTCTTTCCGCATTTCGGAAGAACGTACTCTCCCTTTTTCTCACCCTTCCACTCACTGGAAGCGGCGTCCATGGCCAGCACAAAATATTATACAGCTATCGCAAAAAGCCGTAAGAACGGTTTATAATTTGCTCTTCTTTCAGCCAAGTGACTCCATCACATACAGCTGTCCTGGGATAGAATCCTTCTGGGCAGACTGTTTTTCTCTAACCATTCTTCTACTTTTTCCGTAAGTCCCTCTCCCCCGTCATCCATCAGAATAAGCGGCTCCCTCACATCGGATTTACGGCAAAGCCTTGCTACATCCCTTTTCATATCTCCCTGCACCCCGCCGCAGTGAGAACCAAAGGGCAGAATGATTTTCCCCTCCAGCCTGTTCCGGCAGAGCCAGGCATACAAGGGCGGAGCAATAGTGCCGCACCAGTTAGGTGAGCCCACAAAAACGGTATCATACTGTTCCGGAGAACAATTCGGAACAATCAGCCGGGGTTTATATTTTTCCTTGATTTCCCTTTTTACCTGCTCCAATAAATCCGGAAAGGACATGGGATAGGGAATCAGCGGATAAATTTCCTGCAGATCTCCCTCCGTTTGTTTTTGTATCGCTTCCGCGATTTTATAGGTATTTCCCGAATAAGAATAAGAGACGATCAATACCTTCCCTTTCTCTCCTGTCAAAATAAATCCCACTTCCTCTCCTGTTTACGCTTTACTTTTATTTCACTAAAATCCCGTTTTCAGAAAGCCATACCGCCACATTCTGGGGCATGCAGGGAGCTTCCTTGATCCGGTTAAAAGATGAGATTCACCAGGAACCCGGCTGCCAGGGAAAACAGTATGACATACGCCAGATAGAGGGCAAACCGCCGGACTCCCAAGACGATCTTCAGGGCGCCCAGATTTGTGATTTTCGTGGCCGGCCCGGTGATCATAAAGGAAGCCGCCGCCCCAAGACTCATGCCGGATGCCAGCCACTGCTGAAGCAGCGGGATGGTCCCTCCTCCGCAGGCGTAAAGAGGCACTCCGATGGTGGCCGCCAGCAGCAGTCCAAATCCCCCCTGCTCCCCAAACAGACTCCCAAAGGCTTCAGCCGGTACATACCGCTGAAACAGCGCAGACAGAAGAATCCCCAGCAAAAACCATCCTGCGGTGGCCCGGACATTTCTGCCCAGATTTTTGAGAAAGCGCATCAGAGGGTTCGGATCGGTATCCCGTCCCTCCGCCTCCTGAAAACCGGAAAAATTGAAATAATTGTTATCTCTGTAAAAAAACCGGACGCACAGCCCCGCCCCGATCCCGCACAGAAAACATGACAGGACGCGCACCGCCATCGCTGTGGTTCCCAGCGCCGCACTGTAAATCAGAAGCTGAGGGTTCAGCAGGATGGAGCTCATCATAAAGGCCGCCAGCAGGTCATCCCGCACTCCCTTCTGGGAAAAGGAAGCTGCCAGAGGAATGGTCCCATACATGCACAGTGGGGAAGCGATACCAAGGATACTGGCGGGGATCACTCCCAGGACGCCCAGCCTTTTCTCTCCCAGCCGGGAAAATGCCGCATGAATCCTCTTTTTCCCAAATACGGAAATGACGGAACCCAGCACCATGCCCAGCACCCAGTAGCCGAAAATCTGCTCCAGCTGAACGCTGAAATAATACCAGATATAGATCAATTCCCGCCGCAGTATATTCATGTCGTCCTCTCCTGTTTTGCAGTCCTATTCATCAATATTTACCAGCTCATAGGTTCTGCTCCCCAGCCCAATCGCCTCCGCATGCTCCAGAGTATGCAGACCGTTTCGGGATTCAATCCGCTGAACCAGCGAGGCGCCGTCTTCGGCGCTGTAAACCAGATCAACACAGGCCTGATCCAGCGCCACCGGGTCATAGGATGCCAGGATTCCGATATCGTGCATATCCGGCTCGGCAGGGTTCCCGTCACAGTCGCAGTCCACCGACAGACGGTTCATCACATTGATATACAGAATATTTCCATCCAGGTAGTCCGCCACGGATTTTCCAGCCTCAGCCATAGATTCCAGGAAGGCGTCCTGGTCGCCGCCCCACATACTTCCGCCTGTGCCTCCGCTGTGAATATGGGATTTTCCCTCCGCCGAGGCAATGCCGATGGAGATATTTTTGATGGCTCCTCCGTACCCTGCCATGGAATGGCCCTTAAAATGGGAGAGCACGATATAGTAATCGTAGTTTGCGAAGTTTGCTCCCACATAATTCTCCGTCAGGTTGCTCCCCCCGGTCACCGGGAGGGTCATAGAGCCATTTTCATCCATAATGTCCACGTTGGCTATGGCAGTATATCCATGGTCCTCCGCCACCTGGTAATGCATGGCGGTGTTGGCTCTGGAACCGCCGTAAGCGGTATTGCACTCTACGATGGTGGGATTTTCAAAGGACTGCACCAAATCCCCGATGAGGTCTGTGCGCAGATAGTTGCTGCCCGGCTCTCCCGTGGACAGCTTCACCGCGATATTCCCCGAGGGAGACGCCTCCAGCGCTCCGTAAACCGCCAGAAGCCCCTCCGCGCTGAGATCCGTGGTCATATAAACCACCGGCGTTTCTCCCGCAGCCCCGTCTGCGCTTCCGGTCTCTGCCGCTGCCGCCGTCATGGAGACAGACAGCCCGGCCAGCAAAACACTCATGAATACAGATACCCTTTTTTTCTTCAACCTAACCACCTCTCTTATATTTTCATACTTTTTTGCCTGCCTTTGAAATGTACTTCAGGGCTCTGGCTCCGTAATGGGAAAGAAAAATAAACAATCCCATCATGGCCAGATAATCCAGATAAAACTTTGGGAGCGGCTCACCAAAATCCAGAAATACAAAGTGGGTTCGCAAAAACATGTAGGACGGCAGGTTTCTGATGATAAATACATATAAGCCATAAACCGCGATCACGGCGCTCAGAGCTGCCAGCACTGCGTTCCGCGCCGGAGATACGCCCCGGATCTTTGCAGCCCTGCGCATCCCGTTTATCACCAGATTCCAGTGAAGCCCCAGATGGAGCGCCATCAGAACAAACCCCCAGTAGGACGACGCCATGTGAAGGAGCCTTGCAAAGGACAATCCTCCGCTGATAGGAAGAAACGCAAATACATGCCTGGAAAGGATGATCCCGCTGACCATCAGTCCCAGCATGGCCAAAAACAGCAGTCCGTTAACCGCCGCCTGGAATGCGCGCATAGGGGAATACCTTCCCTTCGTCAAAGTCTTGTACCAGTTTTTATTTAACACATGATGGAGAATAAACAGGAGAAACATCCCCGCTCCCGCCCACTCATGGGCCAAATCTCCCCAAAACTGATACCCCATCAAAAACAGGAGCGCCAAAGTCATAAGCAGATCAAGGACTCTTTTCAGCACAGTCTTTTGTCTCATCGTTTTCCTTTCTTCCGCCATATATTACAGTCCCAGACCTGAAATCCAGGCGCTCACATCGCCGGCCGCATTCTCCACATTGTCCCCGGTAACCGTAAATCCATCCAGGATTGTTGCTCCCGGAGCGCTCTCCTCCACACCGGACAGACTCCTTCCAAACCCGCCGCTGGCGCTGGTGTTAAATGGAATCAAGGTCTTTCCCGTAAAATCATAGTATTCCAGAAAGGTATATACTGCCATGGGCGCGTCGCTCCACCAGTTGGGATACCCCACAAAAATCACATCGTAGCTGTCCCAGTTGTCCACCTGCCCCGAAAGCTGCGGACGGGCTCCCTCCTGCTGCTCCGCCTGGGCGATATCCAGCAGCGTATCATAATCGTCCGTGTAGGGCTCCGCCGTCTCAATCCGGAACAGATCTCCGCCCACCTCAGACTGGATCATTCCTGCCAGGGCCTCCGTGTTGCCGGACCAGGAAAAATAAGCAATCAGAATGTTTTCTTCCGCAGCTGTCATCTCTGTCTCTGCCTCCGCGGCCGTCTCCTCTGTCACCGCTTCCGTCATTGTCATCTCCGTCTCTGCCTCCGCTGCTGTCTCTTCTGTCACGGCTTCCGTCATTGTCGTCTCCGTCTCTGTTTCCGCTGCCGTCTCCTCCGTCACCGCTTCCGTGGCTGTCATCTGCGTCTCTGTATCCGCTGCCGTTTCATTCTCCCGGCTTCCTCCGCTGCATGCGGTTAATGAAATCGCTAAGGTACAGGCAAGAAAAACCCCAAATAATCTTTTCATATGCTTTCATTCCTTTCACTGAAAAATAAATATATAAGTACCGTTTTCCCACAGGCAGGGGCTAGCCCGCCCCGCCTGTATCGATAAAATTATTCTGCGGCAAACCTGTATCCCACCTTTCTGATTGTTCTTATATAAACCGGACGTTTTGGATTCTCTTCAATTTTTACTGTTTTCATTTTTATATAAAAGCAGCGCCAATGTATTCAGCCACAGATCGGCATCGATCTGAAAGATGCTCTCCTCCATAAGCCTGAAACAGATTTGTCCCGTTTTATTCTGTTCCCTGTTCAGCAGATTTTTCAATTCATCCATAGGTTCTGTGATTTCATCACTGAATACAGCATCCCAGGAGCTTTTGTACTTCCGCCTGCTTCTGTAAGCCGCCTCCAGCTCCGTTAAAACCGGCCTCATAAACTCCGGAAGAAAATTTCCTGACTGTAAGTTCTTCATTTCTTCTCTCGTAAAGCTCATACGTCAACCCCTCTTGTCTTTTCACTTCTGATAAACGGCTGCATCCTCTACATCTGCTGTACCATAAACAGCAGCAGTA
>DVGK01000145.1 GCA_018712785.1 Candidatus Choladousia intestinavium
AGAGGTGTCCTATGGAACAATATATTATCAGAGGCGGCAACCCGCTGGTAGGTGAAGTAGATATCAGCGGGGCTAAAAATGCGGCCCTTGGCATTCTGGCGGCGGCGATTATGACGGATGAGACTGTCCTGATTGAGAATCTCCCGGATGTGCGGGATATTAACGTCCTGCTGGAGGCGATGGAAAGCATCGGTGTCAAGGTGGAACGCATTACGCAGCACGCGGTGATGATGAACAGCTCGCAGATCGGCGAAGTGAGCGTGGATTATGAATATATCAAAAAGATCCGCGCGTCCTATTACCTGATCGGAGCGCTTCTTGGAAAATATAAAAGGGCAGAGGTTCCTCTGCCGGGCGGATGCAATATCGGAAGCCGTCCCATCGACCTGCATTTGAAGGGATTTAAGGCGCTGGGGGCCAGGGTGGAGATCCGCAACGGATTTATCATAACGGAGGCAGAACATCTTCACGGAAGCCATATTTATCTGGATACAGTATCAGTGGGAGCTACCATCAATATCATGATGGCCGCGGCCATGGCGGATGGGAGAACGATTATTGAAAACTGCGCCAGAGAGCCCCATGTAGTGGATGTAGCTAACTTCCTGAACAGTATGGGAGCCAACATCAAGGGAGCGGGGACGGATGTGATCCGCATCCGGGGCGTTCAGAGGCTCCACAAGACAGAGTATTCCATTATCCCGGACCAGATCGAGGCGGGAACCTTTATGTTCGCCGCAGCGGCCACCAAGGGCGACGTGATGGTTAAGAATGTAATTCCAAAGCATCTGGAAGCCACCACGGCCAAATTGCTGGAGATCGGGTGCGAAGTGGAGGAATTCGACAACGCTGTGCGGGTGGTGGCCTCCAAGCGTCTCTGCAGCACCAATGTCAAGACCCTTCCTTATCCTGGATATCCTACGGATATGCAGCCTCAGATCGGTGTGGCCCTGGCTTTGGCCAAGGGAACCAGCATTGTGACAGAAAGCATTTTTGAAAATCGGTTTAAATATATGGATGAGCTGGCCAGAATGGGCGCTATCGTAAGAGTGGAGGGCAATACAGCCATTATCACCGGCGTTGAGAAGCTTACGGGAGCCCGTGTGTCAGCGCCGGATCTGAGAGCGGGAGCTGCCCTTGTGATAGCGGCTCTGGCAGCGGAGGGCGTCACGATTATTGATGACATTATTTATATACAGCGGGGATACGAAGAGTTTGACGTCAAGCTCAGAAGTCTGGGAGCTGAGATAGAAAAGATAAACAGTGAAAAAGAAGCTTTGAAGTTTCGGCTCAGGACAGGCTGAACAGGACAACGAGGCGAAGATTTAAGGCGGCCGGTGTTCGGCCGCCTTTTTGTCAGGTATGAAAAAAGCCTGCGGAAATAAAAAACATGACAGCATAGGAAGGCTGCTATTTTATAAAAGGGAGGAACGATTGAATGAAATTGTATGAAAACGGTGTTTATCTGTTGAACGGAACAGAGATCGTTGAAGACGGCAGGGATGCGGCCGATGTACTCGCCGGGAAGCTGGGAGAGCAGGTGCCGTCAAAGGAGGAGGCGGCGAAAAATACCATTGCCTATTCCATACTTGCGTCTCACAATACATCCGGAAACATGAAAAAGCTGAAAATTAAGTTTGATAAGCTGACATCCCATGATATTACCTTTGTGGGGATTATACAGACAGCCAGGGCGTCCGGGCTTGAGAAATTTCCGGTTCCCTATGTACTGACCAACTGTCACAATTCTCTGTGCGCGGTGGGAGGAACCATTAATGAAGATGACCATATGTTCGGACTGAGCTGTGCCAAGCGATACGGCGGGATCTACGTTCCTCCTCATCAGGCCGTAATCCATCAGTTTGCAAGGGAAATGCTGGCGGAAAGCGGGAAGATGATCCTGGGCTCAGATTCCCATACCCGTTACGGAGCGCTGGGAACGATGGCTATGGGCGAGGGCGGACCGGAGCTTGTAAAGCAGCTTCTGAGCCAGACCTATGATATTGATATGCCGGGGGTAATCGCCATTTACCTTACCGGAGAGCCTGTAAAGGGCGTGGGGCCTCAGGATGTGGCCCTTGCCATTATCGGAGAGGTGTTTGCCAACGGCTATGTAAATAATAAGGTTATGGAATTTGTAGGACCGGGCGTGGAGAAGCTCAGCGCTGATTTCAGAATCGGCGTGGATGTAATGACCACAGAGACCACCTGCCTTTCCTCTATCTGGAAAACCGACGATGAGATTAAAGAGTTTTATGAGACACATGGAAGAGAAGATGCTTACAGAGAACTGAATCCGGGGCCTGTGGCTTACTATGACGGAATGGTTTACGTAGATTTAAGCCAGATTCGCCCAATGATTGCCATGCCCTTCCATCCCAGCAACACCTATACCATTGAAGAGCTGAACGCCAATCTGCTGGATATCCTGGATGATGTGGAGAAGAAGGCAAAGGTAAGCCTGGGGGATGCTGTGGACTTTACCCTGAAGGACAAGGTGAGAAACGGCAGACTGTATGTGGAGCAGGGAATCATTGCCGGCTGCGCGGGAGGCGGATTTGAGAACATCTGTGACGCCGCGGATATTCTGAAAGGAAAATTTATCGGCGCCGATGAGTTTACATTGAGTGTATATCCGGCCAGCACGCCCATCTACATGGAGCTGGCTAAGAACGGGAGACTGGCAGATCTGATTCAGAGCGGAGCCATTGTAAAGACAGCGTTCTGCGGGCCCTGCTTCGGTGCGGGAGACACACCGGCCAACAATGCTCTAAGCATCCGCCACTCCACCAGAAACTTCCCCAACCGGGAGGGCTCCAAGCTTCAGAGCGGCCAGATTGCCTCTGTTGCGCTGATGGACGCCAGGTCTATCGCGGCTACCGCGGCCAACAAGGGATATCTGACTGCGGCTACGGATGTGGATGTGGACTTTACGAAGCCGAAATACTTCTTTGACGGCAGTATCTACGCAAATCGCGTCTTTGACAGCAAGGGCGTGGCGGATCCCTCTGTGGAAATCCGCCTTGGGCCGAATATCAAGGACTGGCCCGCTATGTGTGAGCTTACAGAGAATCTGATCCTGAAGGTGGTGTCTGAGATTCACGATCCGGTTACCACCACAGATGAGCTGATTCCCTCCGGAGAGACCTCCTCTTACCGTTCCAATCCTCTGGGGCTGGCGGAATTCGCCCTCTCCAGAAAGGATCCGGCTTACGTAGGACTTGCCAAGGAGGTCCAGAAGGCAGAGAAAGCCAGAGAAGCCGGAAAGAGCATGGAAGAAGCCCTTCCGGAGCTGGCGCCTGTGTGGAAGACCATTGCCGCTTCCTATCCGGAGATTTCACCGGAGAACACTGGAATCGGAAGCACTATTTTCGCGGTGAAGCCGGGAGACGGTTCAGCCAGAGAGCAGGCTGCTTCCTGTCAGAAGGTGCTGGGGGGCTGGGCGAATATTGCCAACAGCTATGCTACTAAGAGATACCGTTCCAACCTGATTAACTGGGGAATGCTTCCCTTCCTTATTGATGAAGGTGAGCTGCCCTTTTCCAATCACGATTACCTGTTTATTCCCGGAATCCGCAGCGCGGTAGCAAACCGAGCTTCGGAGGTAAAGGCATACCTGGTAAAGGGAGAGGAGCTGAAAGAATTCACCTTAAGGCTGGGAGAGATGACAGAGGATGAGCGTCAGATTATACTGGATGGCTGTCTGATTAACTATAATCGGGTGAAATAATAAGCAGCCGGGTGTGGCTGCCTGACCCGCTGTCTGCGGGAATAAAGAGAAAAACGGCTGCGGGACACTGTGCTGCGTGTCCCGCGGCCGTTTTTTCAGGAAGGTTTTCCGGACTGCCCTGTTATCTTACCCTTTAACGCTTCCGGCGGCGACTCCGGATACGATGAATCTGGATAGGAGAAGATAGACCGTCACTATCGGCAGGATTGCGAATACGATCATTACGTAGACCTGCCCCATGTCGAATTTCTAGTATTCTATACTTCATATTATCTAAAAAGTCATTCTTCTGTTATTATTAATATGTCGGATTAGGATGCGCGCATAATAAAAGAAAAGGGGGGCTCTATATGTCAATATACGTGACAGGAGATACGCACGGGAGCGTTCCGTTCTATTCGTGGCGCCGAGTTCCAGTTGACGGCTTTATGCATCGGCTATCGGCAGACAATTTCCCGGAACAGGAAGAGATGACGAAGGAAGATTATGTGGTGATCTGCGGGGACTTTGGCGGCGTATGGGAAATGTTTGAGACAAAAAAGGAAAAGGAAGCGCTGGAGTGGCTGGAACACAGGCCGTTTACTACCTTGTTTGTCCCGGGAAACCATGAAAACTATGATCGGCTTACTGGGATTGAAGACCCTGAACGGCTGAACCATTGGATGTATACACGGATGGCTGGTATGACTAGGGAAAATCTGGATGCCCTGCGCACTGGCTATCCGCGAAAAGAGTGGAATGGAGGCTATGTACGGGAACTCAGGCCGTCTGTATTAATGTTGGAGTCCGGATATATCTTCGATATTGATGGAAGAAGATGTTTTTCGTTTGGAGGAGCACAGAGCCATGACATCGAAGGAGGGATCCTGGATCCTGTTCAGTTCCGGAGAAAATCTGATTACAAGGGAAGGCGTGACTCCCTGGCTCACTCCGGAAAGTCATACCGGATCCACGGCATCAGCTGGTGGCCGAAGGAAATGCCATCTGAAGAGGATATGGAACGAGGATTGAGAGAATTGTTACAAAACGGAAATCGGGTTGATTTCATCTTTTCGCACGATGCTCCGTCTTATGTTTATCTTGCGCTTGGCTTCACGCCAGGCAAGCTCAACGGATATTTTGAACAGATAAAAAATACGGTGCAGTATAAGGGATGGTTTTTCGGTCATCTCCATGAAAACCGTTCTTTTGAGGGGAAAGACTTTTTATTGTACGAACAAATAATACGGATCAATTGAGCGGGAGGGATATGGCAAATATATAAGTAAGATAAACTATAAAAGGCTGGCTCCACGAGAAAACGGAAGGCCAGCCTTTGACGTTTGCTGTTTGATAAAATTATTGCTGGAGTTTAATTGTGTCCACGATTGCCATTCTGCTGATCTGCCGGATGGGGCGTCTAATCGCAACTGCAGCAGAAGCAAGGCAGAGGAACACGATCAAAAGAAGTGAATCCACAGGGATTCGCCAGGCAGTTCCCCATTTATCTGCAATCAAAAACTGGAACATCAGCTTGTTCAGCGGCAGCCCCAAGACACATCCAACAATACAGCCAAGTATCGCATAGGTAAAGGCTTCCGCCGCAATCATTTTATAAAGCTGATTTACTCTCATACCAATGGCCTGCATAATACCGTACTGTCTTGTTCGGGACGCTACACTGGCGTTCATGCTGTTAAAAATATTAAACACTGCGATAAGTGCAATAATGATGAGGAAGCCATAAATAAATACCGCACCTGTATAATAAGAGCTTTGGGACTCGGAATTGGTAATTCTTTTGTCTGAAATAGTGCTGTCGGATGGGATTATGCTTCGTATTGCGGAAACAGTATCATCCCCGCCAGCAGAGGAAAATTGAACATCAATCGTCGTATAGCCCAAATCGTCAGTCAAAGCGGTAAAGGTCTGTTCCGAGCAAATCATATATCCGCTGCTGCCTGCACCGTTCACCGTACCGGCCGCAGCCGTTGCCAGTATTCCGGCTATCGTTACCTGTTTATCGCCGGATGATGTATGAAGGACTGCGGTATCTCCGACATTCCAGCTTACGCCGTCCTGATAAGCAACCAGAACACGATCTGTATTTTCCATGGCAGGCGTGATACTGCCCTCATTCAGTTCTTCTTTCGCCCACCCGAATTGGTTATCATCGTAGGAAATGAGGGTGACGGTTCCTTCTACCACATCAGAGGAAACAGAAAGGCCAGCCATTTCCATACGGCCAAAAACTTTGTCAACACCTTCCATTTCGCTGATCTGCTTCACCAGCGACTTGTCCAGAGGCGTATTTCCCATTGTAATAGATACATCCGCTGCTGATGGAGAGAGCGCAGGCATTCCCTGATTGAGAAAAACTACCATTACCTGAAACGACAGGAACATCATAATACTGATAGCAAACGAGCAGGTCATAAGGAATACATTCTTTTTGCCGGATAGCGCATGGAAAATTCCCATGCTGGTTTCAATGTGGAACAGCTTTGTATTTGCAGCCCTTTTGTTCTGCGTAAGCTGTGTGCTGCCGCTGACTGCAGTTACCGGAGATACTTTAGAAGCCTTTTTCGCCGGGGACAGGGATGCCAGCAGTACAATCAGAAAACCGATCACCGTACCGGCAATCAGACCGCTTATACTGAACTGAAAAAGCGGTATTTCCAAAAAGCGTTCCCCGCTGATGGATTTCAGCAAGAGGCAGGCACACCATGTAATAATCTGTCCGGCAGCCAGCCCAATCGGCACACCCTTCATACTTTGGCGCAGCCCCTGAAGAATGACGAAGTGCTTTACCTGTGCTTTGGATGCCCCCAGGCACCGCAAAAGACCATAGAACTGAACCCGTTCCAGAACATTGGTGTTAAAGCTGGCGGCAATCATTACTGCGCCGGCAATCAGCACCAAAAGGACAAGAAAGCCTGCAACGAAGTATAGGGACTGCATTGTGCTGTTCTCACTTTGTCCCATTAATCCGAGGAGCGCCGTATTTTCGCTTACCTGACTGTCTGAAAGGCCATATTGCGCTTTTATTTCATTCATGGCTTCCTGGATGTTTACGCCATCTTTGAACTGGACGCGGAATGTGGTTCCGTTTTTGGCGTTTTCATCCGCAATCTGGCGAAAACCGTCCTCGGTTAATACCATGCCGTACACATCCGCTTTAAGTAAACTTCCCATATCGGCAAGGACGCCGGTAATGCGGTATTCCCGGCTGGAACCGTCCGGCACTGCAACGGTCACGGTATCGCCAACCGCAAGGCCCAGCTGTTCCACAGCCGATTGATTCAGTAATGCTTCATCAGGCTGGGTGGGGTATGAACCGCTTTCCATATCCATCTCTGTCAAAACGGAAAAGGTGTCCTCATTCGCGCCTGCGAAGCTGACCGCTTTGGAGCCGATAGAGCCGGTACTTCCCTGATAGACCCATCCGCAGAGGGCAACATCTATCCGCGCTTTTACAAGTTCCGCCGTCTGTTCATCAATATCGGTCAGACTGATATGGTATTCACCATTCGTCTTGATAAAATAATTTTTCTGTGCGCGCAGCGCCATGTCTGCCATGCTGAAAATGGCAGTTACCAGCAGCACCGAAAGGGCAATACAGAGAACCGAAATTCGACTGTTCTTGCGGTGTACCTTTTCATATTGCGGCACCAGTCCAAGATAGCTCTTCAACGCGGCGACACCCCCAAATCCTTCAGCACACCATCGGTCATACGGAACACGCGGTCTGCTGCGCTGGCGTGATTTTTGTTGTGGGTAATCATCAAAATGGTCTGCTGATACCTGTCCGACATGGTTTGCAGCAAAGCCAAAACTTCCTGACTGTTTTTGCTGTCCAGATTTCCGGTGGGTTCATCTGCCATAATCAAAGCTGGGCGTGTGACTAATACCCGGCCAATCGCCACGCGCTGCTGCTGGCCGCCGGAAAGCTGGCTGGGAAGGTGTTTCCGGCGTTCGTCAAGCCCAAGCACCTGCAGCAATTCATTGACAAACTTTTGATTTGGCTTTTTATAGTCAAGCAGCAGCGGAAATGTAATGTTCTGCTCCACATTCAGCTCCGGGATCAGATTGAATGACTGGAAAATAAATCCGATATGCTGCCGCCGGAACACGGTTAGTTTCTTCTCCGGCATAGAAAAAATGTCCTGTCCATCAATCCACACCTTGCCGGAAGTGGCGCTGTCCAAAGCGCCAACCACATTCAGTAAGGTGCTTTTGCCGGAACCCGACTCACCAATGATGGCGATAAACTCGCCTTTACGGACAGAAAATGATACATGGTTTAATGCGTGAACTTCTGTTTCGCCTGTGCCATAGGTTTTGCACAGGTCTTGTACTTCAAGAATATTCATATTCAAAACCTCCTTACAGACACATCATACACCCCATGACTTACTTCCAAGTGACATCTATCTTACTCATCTGTAAGGTTGAAAAAATTCAATGTAAACGTGGTTCCTGCGCCTAAACTG
>DVGK01000146.1 GCA_018712785.1 Candidatus Choladousia intestinavium
GTGATGTTTCAGTGCCCGGCGCATCTGAAAGACCGGGTAAAGGAGAGGGAAGGGAAGTTTCAGGCGTTTAACAGACGCCACTTTTATAATATATTAAGCCATACAAAACTCCGGGACGGAGTCGGACAGGAGCAGGCGATGGAGTATTTTCGTATTTTTCAGGAAATGTTCAACGGTTACCATCGAAGATATCTGGAGAGAGGCGAAGAAATAGAATATCGGGCAGGGATGCATGAGGAAAAACTTGCCGGCATGGTGGAAGTCCTGCTGTATGGAATCGCCGAGAAAGAATAAGACCGGAAAAGGGAGTGTAAAAGATATGCGAAAGAAAAAAAAGAAGAAAAGAACAGGAGTGTATATTGCATGTGCTGCGGGAGCGGCAGTATGTCTGATTATTGCAGGGGTTTCGGGAAGCGGGAAGGAGCTTCCCAAGACAGAGGAAGGGATGATACGGCTCCAGGGCATGGAAGAGGGAGATGTGACCGCGGTAGAGGAGCTTATCAGAAAAAGGGATAAAGAAGAGCTGATGGCGACGGAAGAGTGGCAGAACCGCACGCCGAACGAAAAGATGAGGACCGCGGTGATCCTGGGAGATTCCAGAACACAGGGCCTGGAAGAATATGAGATCCTGGATGGTTCAAAAGTGCTTGCCCAGATCGGCATTGAACTGACAGAGGCAGATCCGTATGTGGAAGAAGCAATCCAGCTGAATCCGGAGACAGTATTTTTAAGTTACGGGTTAAATGATATCGGAGCCACCGGGGGAGATACGGAGCTGTTTAAGGAAGAGTATTCGGAAGTAATCGACAAACTGAAAGAAGGCCTGCCGAACAGCAGAATCTTCCTGAATACGATTCTGCCGGTGCAGGAGAGCGCCCTTGAGGAGAATCCGGGGCTGTCCAGGATTGAGGACTACAATCAGGCGATCCGCGAACTCTGTGAGTCGGAAGGCGTCGGATGCGTGGAAGTGGGAGACCTGGCGGAAGATGACCTGTATGAACCGGACGGCGAGCATCTGACGGCCGCATTTTATCCGCTCTGGGTGGATAGGATGGCGGAGGTTGCCGAGATATGAAAAAGAAGATATATAAGCTGGAAAGGTGGAAATATCTGCTGCTGTGTGTTCTGGCGCTGTATATTGTATTGATTCTGGTGATGAACAGAGGAAGCTCTGCCCCGTTTGATCAGATTCGGGACGCAGTGCTGGCAGTGGCTGACACGGAGGCGATGCAGGAGACCAATGAGCGGGATTTTAAGAAGCTGTACGGGCTGAATAAAAATGATTACGAAGAGATCTGTTCCTATTATTCGAATGAGACGATGGCAGTGGAGGAGCTTCTTCTCGTTCGGACCGAGGATGAGAGCAAGATGCAGGCGATCCAGGAAGCGGCTGAAGAGCGGATAGAGACGCAGATTCAGAGCTTCCAGGGATACGGGGAAGAGCAGACCAAGCTGCTGAAGGACGCGGTGCTTCTGAAAAAGGGCAACCTCTTCCTGATGGTGGTCGCTCCTGACGCGGACGAAATAAGACAGGCATTTATGGCGGCGTTATAGGAGGAAGCTATGGTATTTTCAAGTTTAGTATTTCTTTTTACATTTTTGCCCCTGGTGCTGATATTCTATTTTCTCGTACCCCGGGCAGCGAAGAATCCGGTTTTGCTGGCGGCAAGCCTGATTTTCTACGCATGGGGAGAACCGGTGTATCTTTTCCTCATGCTTCTTTCCATCGGATTTAATTATATCTGCGGTATGGAAATTGAACTGAAATTAAAGAGAAACCAGGGGGCCAAAAAAGCGTTGATTTTTGCCGTTGCGGTGAATATAGGGCTTCTGGGCTTTTTCAAGTATTCAGGATTTCTCGTGGGCAATCTGAACGCGCTTCTTCCTGTCGATATTCCATGGCCGGATCTGGCGCTGCCGGTAGGAATCTCCTTTTATACATTTCAGATTTTGTCCTACCTGATCGACGTGTATCGAAGAAAAGTACACGCGCAGAAAAATCTGATTTCTTTCGGACTGTATGTAACGATGTTTCCGCAGCTCATAGCGGGTCCGATCGTGCAGTACGCGGATATTGACCGGCAGCTGAAAAGCCGGACGGTTACCTGGGAAAAATTCGGAAGCGGAACGGTGTATTTTATCCGCGGACTGGGCAAAAAAGTTCTTCTGGCAAATATGATCGGAGGACTTTTTGACGTCGTTTCCGCGATGCCGCAGGGAGAGATGTCCGCGCTCAGCGCATGGCTGGGATGTCTGGCTTACACATTCCAGATATACTTTGACTTCAGCGGATACTCAGACATGGCGATCGGCCTTGGAAGAATGTTTGGATTTGAGTTTATGAAAAACTTTGACTATCCGTATATTTCGGGAAGTGTGACGGAATTCTGGAGAAGATGGCATATCTCGCTGAGTTCCTGGTTCCGGGACTATGTCTATATTCCTCTGGGAGGAAACAGAACCACAAAACCGAAGCACATTCGCAACATTATGGCCGTGTGGCTTCTGACAGGACTCTGGCATGGGGCGAGCTGGAATTTTGTGGCATGGGGAGTTTACTATGGACTGATCCTCATGACGGAGAAATACCTTCTGGCAGATGTTATGGAACGAATCCCTGTTTTGGTGCGGCGGGTCTGTACAATGCTGCTGGTTATGATCGGATGGGTGCTGTTCTTCAGTCCCACACTCTCGGGAGCGCTGACATACCTGGGAAATATGGTGGGAATCGGAGTTCCGGCAGCTGACGCGGAAGGGATTTATCTTCTGATGTCCAATCTGGCGATGCTCCTGATCCTGGCGGCAGGTTCCGGGCCGTGGGTGCACAAAATTTTCCAGAAAATAGGCGGAGACAGACAGGCCATCCGGATCGCAGTGCAGTGTGTGACGTATACGGCCATGCTGCTGCTGTGTGTGGCATGCCTGGTAACGGATACGTATAATCCGTTTTTGTATTTCAGGTTTTAACAGATACAGAGGGCGAACATATGATGAGCAGAAAACAGAAATATAGAAGAGCAAAGAGAATGATATACAGAATCATAACGCTTCTCTTCGCGGCAGTTGTCTTCGGGTTCTCAGCGGGCAATCTGATCAAAAAGGACAGGGAATACTCTGAGACAGAGAACCGGATGCTGGAGCAGAAGCCGTCAGTTTCGATCAGCGGGATCGCTGACGGAAGCTATATGGAAAAATATGAGACGTATCAGGCTGACCAGTTCGCGGGACGCGACACCTGGATGGAGATTAAGACCGGAATGGAGCTGCTTCTGGGAAAGCGGGAATCCAACGGGGTATTTCTGGGAGAAGACGGGGTCCTGATGGAAGAACTGTCCGATGACAGCGGGAAAAACGTGGCGGAAAACCTGGAGGAGATCAATAACTTCGCAGCCAGGAATGAGGGGATAAACTTCTATTTTCTTCTGGCTCCCAACGCTGCTCAGGTCTGGAAGGAAAAGCTTCCGGCCTTTGCGGTTACGGAGGACCAGGAGAAACAGTTCGCCGGCGTGCAGCAGGAGCTCTCCGAAAGTATTCAGTGGGTCGACGCGCTTGGAGTACTGCAGGAACATAAGGATGAGGAGATTTATTACCACACGGATCACCACTGGACATCCCTGGCAGCATCCTACGTCTTTGAAGGCCTCAGAGACGTCATGCAGCTTGACGAGACGTATATCACGCCTCTGAAGCCGTATGCGGTGACAAATGATTTTCAAGGGACATTGTCTGCAAAGAGCGGCTATGAGAGAAGAGCGAAAGAAACGATTTATGCATATCTGCCGGAGGATGGCCAGGACACGGGCCTTGTGGTATATGATGTGGAGGCCGGGGAAAAAACGGCGTCCCTGTACCACACGGACAAGCTGAACGAGAGAGACAAGTACGGCGTCTTTCTCGGAGGAAACAGCCCGCTTCTGGATATACAGACAGTCTCGGATTCGCAGAGAAAGCTTCTGATCTTCAAGGACTCCTACGCAAACTGTATGATTCCGTTTCTGGTGTCCAGCTTCCGGCAGATCGAGGTGGTGGATCCCCGCTACTACTACGGAGATGTGCAGACGCTGATAGAGGAAAATGACATCACGGATGTACTGTTTTTATACAATGGCAACACGTTTTTTACAGACAACAGTTTGAGCGGGGTGCTCAAAGAGTAAGTACGGATTTAGAAAAAGGAGAGGGAGCGATGTATAAGCTGGTAATTGCGGATGATGAGAAGATTATCCGTATGGGGTTAAAAAACATGGTGAAATGGGAATCGCTGGGATTTGAGGTAGAGGCAATTTTTTCTGACGGCAGAGAGATTCTGGAATTTCTTGAGGAAATTGTTCCAGATGTGATCCTGACGGATATTAAGATGGTTCATGCCTCCGGTCTCGATGTGGCGCAGTATGTGTATGAACATAAGCTTCCCTGTAAAGTAGTTCTGCTCAGCGGATACCAGGAATTTGAACTGGCTGTAAAGGGGATGCGTTTTGGAGCTACTAATTATCTTCTGAAACCGGCTAATGTGTCGCAGATTGTGGAGACATTTGAAAAGATTAAAATCCAGCTTGACCAGGAGATGGAGCTAAGAGAAAAGGAAAAATCCCGTCAGGAACGTATGGATGAGGCTATTCCGCTTTTGGAAGAGCGCTTTTTTACGGATTTGATCCTTGGCGGTGTAGCGGACAGAAAACAGTATATCAGCACCAGAATAAACATACTGTATCCACGGCTGAATCCTGAAAAAAGTGATTGCTTTCTGGTAGACCTGCAGATTCGCAGTTATGAAAAATTTATTTCTGATGTATGGCAATATAATCAGGATCAGCTGGAGGAGAATTTAAAGAATTTTCTAAAAATC
>DVGK01000147.1 GCA_018712785.1 Candidatus Choladousia intestinavium
ATCGGAGATTTATTTCAAAAAAGATATTATTGTACGCAATGTAATGCAATATCAGATATACCGGAGCATTGCAAAGAGAGCATGGGGGTTCCGATTTCAAAATATCGCATACTCTCAAATGATATGGTCAATCTTATAACCGGTATGTTTATCGGAAGTATTGTAATGCTCTTAATAAATATTTTTCCTGGAGTTTTATAAAAGAGATTGACACCATTTGGTTATTTATGCTATTATTACAAAGTATGCCGCACAAAGAGGTTTAAATGTCGAAGGACTACCGTATTTGGCGAGTAATGATAAACAGGAGGTGCCATATGTACGCAATTATTGCAACAGGTGGTAAACAGTACAAGGTAGCCGAAGGCGATACCATTTTCGTAGAGAAGCTGGGTGCTGAGGCTGGCGAGACCGTAACCTTTGATCAGGTGCTTGCAGTGAGCAATGACGGACTGAAGGTCGGCGCTGATGTAGCAGGAGCGACTGTTACAGCAACCGTAGTAAAGAACGGCAAAGCGAAAAAAGTCATTGTTTACAAGTATAAGAGAAAAACCGGATATCACAAGAAAAACGGTCACAGACAGCAGTACACACAGGTTAAGATCGAAAAGATTAATGGTTAAGCCGGAATGATTCGGTTCACGGTGTGGAAAACGGCCCATCATTACAAAGGATTTCAGAGCAGCGGACACGCGGAGTACGGCGACGGGGAATATGACCTGGTATGCTGCGGTGTGTCGGCGCTGGCGATCAATACCGTCAATTCTGTGGAGAGCTTCACAGAGGATGTCTTTGAGCTTGAACAGTCTCAGGACGGCGGTTATTTAAAACTGTATTTTCCTGGATCCGTTTCAGAGCGGACGGATCTGTTGATGGACAGCCTTGTTCTGGGTATACGAAATATCCGGGACGAATATGGAGAAGAATACATTACCCTGAGAATTGAGGAGGTGTAACTATGTTGAAAATGAACCTTCAGTTCTTTGCTCATAAAAAGGGAGTTGGTTCTACCAAGAACGGCAGAGATTCCGAATCCAAGAGACTTGGAGCAAAGAGAGCGGACGGACAGTTTGTAAAAGCTGGCAACATTCTTTACAGACAGAGAGGTACCAAGATCCATCCGGGTCTGAATGTAGGCCGCGGCGGCGATGATACTCTGTTTGCTACAGCAGACGGTATTGTTCGCTTCGAGAGAATGGGCAGAGACAGAAAGCAGGTTTCTGTACACCCGGTGGCAGCAGCAGAATGATAGTTCAGGGCTTCAAATCATAATGGTTTGAAGCCTGTTTTTTCATACTGATATATATATCCGGACACTTACTTAACTGGAGCTGCAATGGAACAGTGAGGTTAGTGCCCGTGGTATCACGGAAAGAAGGTGGACTATGTTTGCAGATCGAGCCAGGATCATTCTTCGCTCCGGAAAGGGCGGCGATGGTCATGTCAGCTTCCGCAGGGAGCTTTATGTGCCGGACGGAGGGCCGGACGGCGGAGACGGCGGAAGAGGCGGAGATATTATTTTTGAAGTAGATGAGGGGCTGAATACTCTCATTGATTTCCGGCACCGGAGAAAATTCAGCGCCAAGGACGGACAGCCGGGAGGCAAAAGGCGGTGTCACGGAGCGGACGGGGCGGATCTCGTACTCAGGGTTCCCCCGGGGACTGTTATCAAAGAAGCGCAGAGCGGACAGGTCATCGCGGATATGTCCGGGGACAATAAACGGCAGGTGATTCTGAAAGGCGGACGGGGCGGAAACGGCAATATGCATTATGCCACATCTACCATGCAGGCGCCAAAATATGCCCAGCCCGGGCAGGAAGCCAGGGAGCTTGAGGTGTTTCTGGAGTTGAAGATGATCGCGGATGTGGGACTGATCGGTTTTCCCAATGTAGGGAAATCCACTTTTTTATCAAGAGTTACCAACGCGAATCCCAAGATTGCCAACTATCATTTTACAACTCTCTCTCCCAATCTGGGAGTGGTGGATCTGGAAGGGGGAGGCTTTGTTCTGGCTGATATTCCCGGACTGATTGAAGGCGCCGCTCAGGGAGCGGGACTTGGGCATGAGTTCCTGAGGCACATTGAACGCACGAAGGTAATGATTCATATTGTGGATGCTGCTTCTGTGGAAGGAAGGGATCCGGTAGAAGACATCCGCAAAATCAACCGGGAGCTCAGGGCCTATGATGAGTCTCTGGCCGCGCGGCCTCAGGTTATCGCGGCGAATAAGATGGACGCGGTCGTTCACGGAGAGGATCCGGTAAAGCGTCTGAGAGAAGCCTTTGAGCCGGAAGGTATCCGGATTTTTCCGATCTCCGCAGTCAGCGGAGAAGGCGTGAAGGAACTTCTTTATTATGTAAAAGAGCTATTGTCCCAGCTGCCGGAGGAAACCCTTGTCTTCGCACAGGAATATAATCCCGAAGAGCATTTTGGTGGAGAAACCCTTCCGTTTACAGTATCAAAGTCGGAAGAAGAGGAAGGTACGTATCTGATAGAGGGACCGCGGATTGAAAAAATGCTGGGATATACGAATCTGGAATCTGAAAAAGGATTTCAGTTCTTTCAGAAATTTTTAAAAGACAATGGAATCCTGGATGAGCTGGAAGCTCTGGGTATTCAGGAAGGTGACACAGTAAAGCTTTATGGGCTGCAGTTTGAATATTATAAGTAGAAAGGCAGAGAACAGATGACAAGTAAGCAGAGAGCTTATTTAAAAGGGCTGGCCATGAATCTGGATCCGATTTTTCAGATCGGAAAATCCAGTCTTACTCCGGAAAATACGGCGGCCATCAATGAGGCTTTGGAGGCCAGGGAGCTGATTAAGATCAGCGTTCTTCAGAATTGCATGGATGATCCGGGAGAACTTGCCAGGATGATCGGGGAGAGAACCCATTGTCAGGTGGTTCAGGTAATCGGGAAAAAGATTGTTCTTTATAAAGAAGGGAAAGAAAATAAGAAAAAGATTATTCTTCCCTGACCGGAGGGGATTTGGAATGAGCCAAATTGCTGAGTCAAAAAAAGTGGGCATCATGGGGGGAACCTTTGATCCCATCCATATTGGCCACCTGATGCTGGCTGAATGTGCTTACCAGCAGTTCGGACTGGATACGGTACTGTTCCTCCCATCCGGCAATCCGCCTCACAAACAGCAGAGAAGGGACGGCGCTACGGATCGGCAGCGGATGGAGATGGTAAGGCTTGCGATTTCTGACAACGATCATTTCTGCCTGGATGCGGAAGAGATGGAACGGGACGGCTTCAGTTATACGAAAGACACTCTGATCCGTTTGAAGAACCAGCATCCTTCCACAGAGTATTTTTTTATTATCGGCGCTGATTCTCTTATGTCTTTTGATACATGGAGAGAACCTGAAGAAATCTGCAGGAGATGTACTCTGGCAGTCGCGGTCCGGGATCAGCTGGATCGGAAGATCATGCAGGAGAGAATCCGCAGTCTGGAGGAAAAATTCGGCGCTAGGATCTGTGTGCTGAAGACACCGGATGTTGATATTGCTTCAAGCCGATTAAGAAGCTGGATTCGGCAGGGACGTTCTGTGCGTTATTATGTTCCGGACACGGTATTCCGGTATATAGAAGAATCCGGAATCTATCGGGCGGGTGAATCGTAACTTCAGAAAAGCCGGGAGACCCTGAAGAAAATATACGGGAGGATTTTTGCCATGAGTGAATACAACATCTATAAAATGCAGAAGAAATTAAAAAAATATATAGATGAGGAGAGGTATTGGCATACTATGGGGGTCATGTATACGGCAGGTTCCCTTGCCATGTGCCATGGTGCTAGTATTGAAAAGGCCCAGGTGGCCGGCCTGCTCCATGACTGCGCAAAATGCATTCCGAACCATAAGAAACTGAAGCTGTGTAAGCAATACGGAATTGAGGTATCGCAGGTGGAGAAACAGGCGCCGTATCTTCTCCATTCCAGCCTGGGAGCTTATCTGGCAAGGGAAAAATACCATGTAACAGACAAAGAGATTTTGTCAGCCATTGCCTGCCATACTACAGGCAAAGCGGATATGACGCTGTTGGAGAAGATTCTTTTCCTTGCGGATTATATTGAGCCTATGAGGAATAAAGCAGTGAACCTTCCGGGAATCCGCAGTCTGGCCTTCCGGGATATCGACTATGCTGTATATGCCACGTTGCGGGATACTCTTGAGTATTTAAGCCGGGGAACATCCTGTCTTGATAATCAGACCGTGGAGGCGTATAATTATTATAAAGTGCTGATAGAGGAAAGAGAGGGATAGAAGATGGCCGATGTATTGGCAAAAGAAATGGCAAAGCTTGCCTATCAGGCGCTGGAGGACAAAAAAGCAGAGGACATTAAGATCATCGACATTAATGAGGTATCCGTGCTGGCGGATTATTTTATCATTGCTTCCGGTACGAACCGGAATCAGGTCCAGGCTTTGGCGGATAATGTGGAAGAGACTCTGGGCAGGGCAGGTTACCAGCCGAAGCAGACGGAAGGATACCGCACCGCAAACTGGATTTTGCTGGACTACGGCGATCTGATTGTCCATGTATTTGATTCGGAAAATCGCCTGTTCTATGATCTGGAACGTATCTGGCGGGACGGAAAAGATATTTCCGCAGAAGAACTTTAAAAGATTTGAGAAGGGGCAGTAAGATGGCAGTAGATAAGAGATTTTTGATTAAAAGTGTACAGAAAAAAAATGAGATGATTGTGGCGTATTGCGCTTATACCAATATGCCGTTTGTAATATGCGATCCGGAGTCTTACAATGATCAGGTCTGGATTTTTGACAATGAGCCTTTGCTGCAGGAGTTCGCGAAGGAATATACTCAGAAGAAGATTTTGCTGAAAGGCATTAAATATGAGAACAAAAACTTCCTTGGGTTTTTCTCCATGCTGTATCAGATCGGCGTGAATGAATTGGTTTTTGTCACAGAAGGCGGGAAGGAATATTTGGATCTGGAAGAGCTTGTGAAGAAGCCGGATTTTTCCAGGCTTCCCAAAGAAAAGCAGCCTGTTACCAATCCCCAGCTTCAGCTTACGGGACTGTATTTTATGCAGGAGGCGTCCAGACCGATACCCAATGAGGAAAAGACTTCCTTAAGGGATCTGGAGGAAGAGCTTGCGGTGAATCTGGTAAAGGCCAGGTATATCATCCCCATCGAGATGCTGGAAGGCCCGGAGAACGATGTAGAGAAGCTGAAGAACAAGAAGTATCGGCTGCCCATTCTGAAGAATAAGCAGGAAGAAGCGCTTCAGCCTCTGTTTACAGATCCGGTGGAGTTTGCCAAATTCAACCGGGAGAATAAATTCAAGGCTCTGGCTATGCCGTTTAATCAGCTGGCAAAGCTGGCAGTAAAGGATGCCAAAGGCTTTATACTGAATCCGGGGGGATTCCATCTCGTTATGCCGAAAGGACTGCTGGATGGACTTGCCAAGCGTTTTCCGGATCTTGTGAATGCGAAACAGCAGTAAGATAGGACAGCAAAAAGGGAGCGCCGGAAGGCGCTCCCGATCTTTTTGAAGTATGTCGGGATAAGAGGAACCGCAGACCTTCTGAGGTCTCTATCTGAAGAAGCGCATGACTCCGAATACCTTTCCCAGAATTTGCAGGTCTTTTACGATAATGGACTCCATGGCATCATTTTCCGGCTGGAGCCGGAAGTAACCGTCCTCTTTATAGAAGGTCTTGACCGTGGCTGAGTCATCCACCAGAGCCACAACGATATCTCCGTTCTCAGCCGTGGACTGCTGCTGAACCACCACCCGGTCCCCGTCCAGGATTCCTGCGTTGACCATGCTGTCTCCCTTGACCTTCAGAATAAAAGATGGCTGGTTCGGCATATACTCTGAAGGAATCGGAAAATAATTCTCAATGTTCTGTTCCGCGAAAATGGGCTGTCCTGCCGCTACGGTTCCCACAACAGGTACATTTACCATCTCCCGGCGAAGCATCTGGAACGATTCGTCCAGGATTTCGATGGCCCTGGGCTTGGTAGGATCCCTGCGGATATAGCCGTTCTTTTCCAGAGATTCCAGGTGAGAGTGGACGGATGAGGTGGATTTCAGATGGACAGCCTGACAGATCTCCCGTACGGCCGGCGGAAAGCCCCGCTCCAGAATCTGGTCCTTTATATATTCAAGGATCTCCTCCTGCTTTTTCGTGATTTTACCTCCTGCCATCAGATTTACCTCCATACATAATTTTGACCAGTATACCACAATCCAATCCCAAAAGCAAACAAATGTTTTGTATACATTTAAGAAAACGTTAATAAATCCCTTTTTTTTGCTTTCTTGTTTTCAATATTTCCTGGTGATATAATAACTAAGACGTAGACGTACAGATTGCTTTTTTAGCAGGAAAGAGAGGTTCTATTATGAAAAGGAAATTACTGGCGCTGTTTATGAGCGCAATGTGCCTGACTATGGCTGTTCCCGCTACAGTTTCCATGGCGGACGGACGCCGGGTAGTGACTTTGGGAGCCGATCTGTCAGATGAGCAGAGGCAGGCGATTCTTCGCTATTTCGGCATTGAGGGACAGAATATTCAGACTTTGACGATTACCAATGCGGATGAGAGGGCACAGCTGGGCTCTTTCGTTCCTTTAGAGCAGATCGGTACATATACATTCAGCTGCGCATATGTGAATCCGACAAATTCCGGCGGCATACAGGTGAAGACGGCGAATCTGACCTGGGTAACCAGCAATATGATTGCCTCCACCCTGTCCACCTCCGGAGTTGTAAACTGTGAAGTTCTGGCAGCTTCTCCCTTTGAGGTGTCCGGAACAGGAGCTTTGACCGGAATCATTATGGCCTATGAATCTGCCGTGGGAGAAAATCTGGATGAGTCAAAGAAAGAGCTTGCCACTCAGGAGCTGATTACCACCACCACCATTGCGGACAGCATCGGACAGCAGGAGGCTACCCAGATTGTAAACGCCAGCAAAATGCAGGTGATTCAGGGCAACACTGTGAATGAGACGGTAAACGAAGGCGATACCTCATCCACTGTGAATGAGGGAGACACCATCACCATCAATGAAGGTGACACTACTACAGTCAATGAGGGGGATACCATCAGCCAGGACGATATTGACGTTATCATTAATCAGGTGACACAGGATGAGGGCGTTACCCTTTCAGACGAGGACCGTCAGCTCTTAAAAGACCTTCTGGAGCAGATCGCCCATCAGGATTATAATTACGATGAAATGAAAGAGACTCTGGAGAGAGTAGAGTCAAATATGGAGCAGCTCACGGGCGAAAGCCAGAGTGAGACATCTCAGACGGTTGTGATCGGGGAAGAGACAGAAGCCGCGCAGACCGAAACCTCTCAGTCAGAGACAACGCAGACTGAGACGCCGGAAACTCTTCCGGAGGACAGTATCCTTACAGGCACGGACGATTCCGCACTGGGAGACAACGTAGTCTTTGACGCGACGGATGAGGAGGCTCTTCCTGAGACGGAAACGGCACAGACCGAGACAGCACAGACCCAGGCAGCGGAAACCCAGGCCACAGAGGCGGCTCAGCAGACAGAGAATCCTGCCGGCTTCGACATAACCACCTCAGACAGCTATACTTCTGAGACCTCCGCTCAGCCTGAAACCGTTCAGACCGAGACAACGGCTCCGGCAGAGGGAACAGAGGCGCAGACGGAAACAACAGCTCCTACAGAGAGCATTACGGTTCAGCCGGAAACATCCGCCTCCACAGAGTCCATCATCATCCAGCCGGAGACGGCGGCACCTGAAACGGACACGGCTGCTCAGACCGAGACCTCTGAATCAGCGGTACAGACCGAGGCGGCAGAGAGCGAGGCTCAGACTTTGTCTCTGGAGGGAATGGTTGCAGAACCGGCATCCAGTGACGCTAACGGAAACCAGACCGCGCTGGCCGGGACAGACAAGCTTACTCTGTATCTGAATACTTCCGATCTGGCGGCCGGCTCCGGCACCCTGACTGTTTACAGCAGCGCGGACAACAGCGTGTATGAGACAGTGAACATGAATGACACCCAGAGAGTAACCCTTAACCCGGCCGACAGCGAGAAGCTGACGGAGCTTGGCTGGAGTGAGGGAACCGAAGTGACGGTCTACCTGCCGACGCCTCTGGCACAGTCTTCTGACTATTATGTTTCTCTTTCAGAAGGCGCGCTGACCAGCGCGGACGGAAGCACCTCCTACGGCGCTTCACAGGAGCCGTGGAGTATTCGGACCTCCGGATACGGTGTCTCTATTCCTGAGACAGCCGAAGGCTTTACAGCCGGAACTGCTGTGAATGCGTCTGTGATTCTGGATGGCACAGAAGCGATGAGCGCCGCTGTGGCGAACTATGATGCCTCAGTCCTTACCTTCAGCGCTGCGGAATTTACTGCTTCCGGAGAGTTCTCCATTACGCCGAACCAGGCGGGCGAATTATCTTTTGACGTGATCTTTTATGACGGCTCAGGAGCGGAAGTCAGAACAGAGACATACACTCTGAACGTACATTAAAAATTTTGAATTTTTCTATGGGCAGCCCATTCCGCGGGAATGGGCTGCTTTTTTGACAGAAACGTGCGGAATGTATCCTGCGCATGAAGTACGTGGAGCTATGTTCGAAAATGCTCTGAGACTGTGAAAACGGATTCTGCTGTTTTTTAAGAGCTTTATGAAAGATACTTGAGATTTCTGTCTAATTCACTTATAATAAAACAGAATGCGTAAATAGTGAATTGTGAGTTTTGGAATAGTAATATTGAGGTATCTGCAGGAGGCATATGAGTGGAATTAAAGATGTAGCGAAGAGGGCTGGAGTTTCTATCTCTACCGTTTCAAATGTAATTAATAAATCGAAATATGTCAGCCCGGAGCTGGTAAAGCGCGTAGAGGAGGCAGTGGCAGCTTTATCTTATGAGGTAAATCCCATGGCCAGGGGAATGAAGAGCAACCGTTCCGGGACGATCGGAGTAATCACAGAAGATATGTGCGGTGTCTTTTATCCGTATATTATAAAAGGAATTAATTCTGTGGCTATGGAAAAGGGATATCAGATTATTATGGGAGATACCCAGGGAAACTACGGAGATCTGAAAGCTGTGGGAAGAGAGAAAAAGCTATTCCGCCGGCTGATTGCCAGCCGGGTGGACGGAATCCTTTTTGCGTCGGCCATCCCTTCGGAGCAGAAAAAGGAGTATTCTGCCCAGATCCTGAAGATGGCAAGCCAGCACAAAAATATCCCTCTTGTAAGCCTGGAGCGCGATTTTACGGATGTGGGAATTGATTCTGTGTATTTTGATACTTATGAGAACTCCAAAATGGCGGTGGAGCATCTGGTTCAGTGCGGCTGCCGGAAGATCTGCCATATTACCGGTCCTGTGGGTATGGAGATCGCCAGAGAGAGGGTGGAAGGGTATAAAAGCTGCTTGAAAGAGAAGAACATTCCTTTTAATGAAGAGCTGATGATCGTGCAGGGGGATTACTCCCATCAGAGCGGCTATCTGGGCATGAAAAAGCTTTTGGAAAATCTTCCGGATCTGGACGGGGTATTCTGCGGGAATGACCAGATGGCAATCGGAGCCATAAAATATCTGAAGGAGCAGAATATCCGAATTCCCCAGGATATAAAGCTGGTGGGATACGACGATGTTTTTATCTCCAGTGTGGTAGAACCGTCGATTTCCACGATTCATATCAAGAAACGCCATACAGGAATCGAGGCGGCCAAGCTGCTGCTGAAAAGAATCGAAAGCCAGTCTCTGGACGAACCGCCCCGGGGGATCAAGATGGAAGCCAGCCTGGTGGTAAGGCATTCCACAGTAGCGGATATCCAGGTGGATGAGAATCTGGCGGACTGGTAAAATGCATAAAGAGCTGAAAACAGGAGAGATCGGCTGAAGCGCCGGTCTTTTTTCTTGTGCAGAACAACTAAAATCAGCCGGATAAAATGATGAAGAATGTACAAATCGTACTCTGGAAGCGAAAAAAGCATTGACAGAAAAACGTTTTTTTGGTATGGTAGAAATAGTTAGAAAAACGTTTTTCTGGAAAAAGAACACAAACGCTTCTTTCTGATAAAACAGGAGATTCAGGATATAGAATCTGTTGAAATGAAAGGCAGGGAACGGAATGCATATTTTAATGAAAGATATTCAGAAATCTTTCGGGCAGAATCAGGTACTGAAAAATGCGCAGCTTGATCTGCGGGACGGAGAGGTACACGCTCTGATGGGCGAAAACGGCGCGGGGAAATCCACACTGATGAATATCCTTACAGGCGTCTACACGAAAGACTCCGGATCTGTTTTTGTAGACGATAAGGAAGTAACATTCAAGAGCGCGAAGGAAGCAGAAGAGAACGGAATCGTATTCATACACCAGGAATTGAATGTTCTGTACGATATGACAGTGGAGGAGAACCTGTTTATCAATAAAGAACTGAAGGGTTCCTTTGGCTTCTGCAGATCAAAAGAGATGCAGGAAAAAGCGAAGGAGGCTCTGGCTCTGTTGGGCGTGTCCATACCTGCCAAGGCGGTAATGAGCACCCTGTCGGTGGGGCAGCAGCAGATGGTGGAAATCTGCAAGGGACTGATGGCCAACGCGAGGGTCATTATTATGGACGAGCCTACGGCCGCTTTGACAGAGACGGAAGCCAATACTCTGTTTGAGGTTATTGAAGGACTGCGGGAGAAGGGAGTATCGGTCATCTATATCTCCCACAGAATGGAGGAGATCTTTCAGATTTCGGATCGTATCACCGTCATGCGGGACGGAGAATACATCGGTACAAAAGATACGAAAGATACGAATATGAACGAGCTGGTCAAGATGATGATCGGCCGAGAGATCGGAGAACGGTATCCGGCCAGACAGGCTAAGATCGGCGATGTTGTGCTTGAGGTGGAAGGCCTGGGGCTGGATGGTGTCTTCGATAAAATATCCTTCAATGTAAGGGCAGGAGAGGTCCTGGGGGTCGGCGGCCTTATGGGCGCGGGACGGACAGAGATTATGCACTCGATTTTCGGAGACGTTCCCTATCAGAGGGGCAAAATCCGAATCAGAGGGAAGGAGGTTCAGATCAGGAAAACATCCGACGCGATTAAGCAGGGGATCGGATTCATCACAGAGGATAGAAAACTGGAAGGTCTCATGCTGGAAAAGAGCATTGAGGAAAATATTTCTCTCACCAATCTGGACAGGATGTCCCACAATACCATGATCAATACAAAGAAAGAGGACGCGCTGAGCCAGAGAGGCATAAAGGAATTTAATATTAAATGCTTCGGGGCGTCTATGCCGGCCGGGAATCTCAGCGGAGGAAATCAGCAGAAGGTAGTTCTTGCCAAGTGGATTCTGAAGGAACCCAAAATTCTGATTCTGGATGAGCCTACACGAGGAGTAGATATCGGCGCGAAAAAGGAAATTTACAATATTATTAATGATCTGGCAGGCCAGGGAGTGGCTGTAATTATGATTTCTTCTGAACTTCCCGAGCTTCTGGGAATGAGTGACCGGATTATGGTAGTCCGGGAAGGAAGAGTAACCGGAATCATCAGCAAAGAAGAAGCAAACCAGGAAAATGTCATGATTTTAGCCACGGGAGGAACCTTAGATGAAAACGAAAAATAGAAGTGTATTAGATTATGTACAGGAGTACGGCGCGTTAATCGCACTGATCCTTTTGGTTTTAGTAATCAGTGTAATCAGTCCTCAGTTCAGGACATTAAACAATTTTCTTTCTCTGTTAAGACAGGCAAGTATTAATGGTTTTATCGCCTTTGGTATGACCCTTGTAATCCTTACAGGCGGTATTGATCTTTCGGTAGGTTCTACCCTTGGCATCACGGCTGCTTTATGCGCTGGCATGGTTGTAAATATGGGAGTTCCCGTTCCGGTTGCCATGATTATAAGCCTGATTCTCGGTTTCCTTCTGGGAGCGGTTTCCGGCATACTGATTACAAAGGGAAGACTGCAGCCTTTCATCGCTACTCTGATCACAATGAGCGTATATCGCGGAATCACCCTTATCTATACAGGCGGGCGTCCCATCACAGGACCGGCGAATCCTGAATATGTAATGGGCGGAGTCCTTGAGTTCTTCGGAAAAGGCAGTGTTGTGGGGATTCCATTCCCGGTTATTATGTTTGTTGTAATCTTCATTATTTACTATCTGATTCTGAACAAAACCACCATGGGACGAAAGATCTATGCCGTAGGTTCTAACGCGAAATGTGCGGAGCTGGCCGGTATCAGCATCCATAAAGTAAAACTGCTGATCTACAGCTTTTCCGGACTGATGGCGGCGCTGTCCGGCCTGGTTCTTCTCTCCAGACTGAATTCCGCTCAGCCGACTCTGGGAGACGGATATGAGATGGACGCCATCGCGGCAGTGGCTCTCGGCGGAACCAGTATGAACGGCGGCCGCGGCAAGATTACCGGTACCCTCATCGGTATTCTGATTATCGCCATTCTCAGCAACGGTCTGAATATTCTGGGCGTTTCCTCTTACTATCAGGACGTAATCAAGGGACTGGTTATCCTGGTGGCTGTGCTTTCAGATAAAAACAGATAAATATCCATTTACACAGGCAACAAAAAAATTATATATATAAAATATAAAAAAGGAGGTTTTCACATGAAGAAAACAGTATTAGCAGTTGCATTAACAGGAGCAATGCTGGCAATGCCCCTGAGCGTGGGAGCAGAAGAAGAGATCGGGTCTGTTGGATTTTCCATTTCTACATTGAATAATCCCTTCTTCGTTTCCATGGCAGACGGCGCAGAGGCAAAGGCTGAGGAGCTGGGCGTAGACCTGACCATCGTAGACGCAGGCAACGATACAGCGAAGCAGACTTCTGATATTGAAGATTTGATTGCCAGCGGCATTCAGGTTCTGATCGTAAATCCGGAGGATTCCGCAGCCGTAGCTCCCGTAGTAAGCGACGCCATTGAGGCAGGCATCAAGGTAATCGCGGTAGACCGTTCTGTAGACGGCGCTGAGGTAGACTGCTATATCGGTACAGATAACGTTGTAGCCGGTGAGACAGCAGGCACCTATTTCGCGGATGTACTGGGTGACGGCGCGAAGATCGCTATCCTCGAAGGTATTCCCGGAGCTTCCAGCGCCATTGAGAGAAATCAGGGATTCTTAAATGCGGTAGAGGACAGACTGGATGTGGTAACTTCACAGACCGCTAACTATGACCGCGCTGAGGGATTAACCGTTACAGAAAATATCCTTCAGGCAAATCCCGATATCGTAGGTATCCTTTCCGCAAATGATGAGATGGCTCTGGGCGCAATCGAAGCAGTGGAAGCAGCCGGCCTGGTTCCAGGAGAAGATGTCCTGATCACAGGATTTGACGCAGGGGATGACGCCATTGCCGCTGTAGAAGCAGGAACCATGCTCTTTACCGTAGAGCAGGGAACTGTTGAGATGGGTGAAACCGCAGTAGAGACCGCTCTTCAGATGATGCAGGGCGAGGAAGTAGAAGCTACGATTCCCATCGACATTACTTTGATTGACGCGGATTATCTTGCTAACGGCGGAGCCGAAGAAGCAGCGGAAGGCGAGACAGAAGCAACAACAGAAGCAGCTCAGGAAGAAACCGAGGCAGCAGAAGGTGAGACAGAAGCGGCGACAGAGGCAGCAACTGAAGCAGCAGAATAAAGGAATTGAAATGCCGTAAGGTAATAAAAAGGAGTATCCTTCTTAAGTCTGGGAACGTTAGTGGGATACTCCTTTTGTATAAACAGGAGGTGTAAAATGCTGAAGGGAATACCGGACATTATTAGTTCTGACTTAATGAAATGCATGATGGATATGGGACATGGGGATGTGCTTGTGCTGACAGACGCAAACTTCCCGGCTGTTTCTCATGCGAAGCATTATATAAAAGCAGAGGGAGTGGAGATCACAGATCTTCTGGACGCGATCCTCACGTTTCTGCCGGTGGACGATTTTGTGGAAACCTCTTACTGCCTGATGAATTACAGAGATTCGGAAACCAGACCGGAGATCTGGGATGAATTTGAGAAAATTATTGTAAAGCATAATGGGGAAGAGGAGCTGCAGAGAATCGGGTATATTGACCGGCTGGATTATTATACGGTGGCTGAAAAGGCCTACGTTGTGGTTCAAACCGCCACTCTGGCCAGATACGCCAATATTACCGTACAGAAAGGTGTCATTTAATGAATTATCAGGAAGAAAAGAAATATATCGGGCACCGGGATCAGCTGATTCGTGTCACGAGAGTGGAAAGAAAAGACGGGAAGGCCAAGGGCACGGAGCATCTGCAGGTACAGAATCGTTCCGGCATGGGCTTTGAAGTCAATCTAAGCCGGGGAATGGATATCCCATACTTTGAATTCTGTGGGGAGAATATCGGTTTTATCTCACCCTGCGGCGTAGTAGGCCCGGAATACTTTGACGATAAGGGACTGGGATTTTTAAAAAGCTTTACCACAGGCTTCCTTACCACCTGCGGCCTGAAAAATATCGGCTCCCCCTGTGAATATCAGGGAACCGCCTACGGGCTTCACGGAAACCTGTCCAATACCCCGGCGGAACAGGTGTCTTATTCTGTAGTGGAAGAGGAGGAAAGGCCGTACGTACGGATTAAAGGACAGGTCCGGGATGAGATCATTTTCGGCGACAAGCTGGTGCTGGATCGTGAAATCAAGTGTTTTTATAAGGAAAAAAGCTTTGCCATAAAGGACCGGGTGACAAACACAGGGTATCAGAAAGCCAGACATATGATTCTTTATCACTGCAACATCGGCTTTCCCCTTCTCTCTCCGGAAAGTGAAATTTTTATTCCCGCCCTTCAGACAAAAGCCAGGAACGCCCATGCCGAAACAGGGATTCAGCAGTGGATGCATACCCAGGAACCGGATCCGGACTATGAAGAAATGTGCTATTATCATACTATGAAGGGAGATTCGGAGAACCGGACGGCCGCGGCGGTATACAATGACGGCCTTGGCTTTGGCGCTGCTATTGAATACGATCTGCGTACCCTGGATCATCTGGTGCAGTGGAAAATGATGGGAGCCAGGGATTATGTTATAGGGCTGGAACCGGGAAACGCCACTCTGGACGGCATTCAGGACGCGGTAGACAATGGATCTATGAAATATCTTGAGGCAGGAGAGTCTGTCGAATATCATCTTTCCTTCCGGATTCTTCAGGGAAGGAATGAATTTGAATCGTTAAAAAAACGTTTTTCTTAAAGGAGGAAAAAAGAATGACAGAAAAAGAAATCATCATCAAGTCAGGAGAGGCTCTGGATCAGCGCCTGGCCGAGGCAAAGAAGACAGGAAATCTTGTAGTGAAGAATGCCTCCGAGGATGAAGGACTGATCCGCAGTACCTTTGAAAAGGGCGAGGGAATCCTTCGTCTGTTCCCGGCCTTTGTTCCCAGAAGATTCGGAAAAGCCGGGCACAGGCTGAAACTCCATCCGGATGATTATTTTGCTTTTGGAATGGCCAGAGGTTCCATCACAGAGAGATGGTTCGCTTCAACCATCGCGGCTCAGAACGGGGAGACGGCAAAGGCGGATGAGGGAATGGCGTATGTATGCGTGGACTATGATTCCGATGAGAAATTCTCCCTGAGAACGGCTGTAAAAGTGCTGGGCGAAGAGTTGGTAGGAAAAGAGCTTATGGAGAAATACAATGGCTGGCCCATGTATTCAAAGTTTTTTGACAATGAAAATCCTCTGTTCCACCATCTGCACCTGACCTTTGAAGACGCCGCCAGAGTAGGGAAGCTTGGAAAGCCGGAATGCTATTACTTCCCGAAACAGCTGAACAACTATTTCGGTGAAGCCAATTACACTTATTTTGGATTTGATCCGGACGTGGACCCGGAAGAGATTAAAGAGAGAATCCGTCATTTCGCGGATGATGATACAAGAATTACCGATCTTTCAAGAGCTTACAGAATCGAGCTGGGTACAGGCTGGTACACGCCGGCCGGAGTGATTCACGCGCCTGCGTCTGTTCTTACGTATGAACCCCAGTGGAATTCGGATGTGAACTCCGTATATGAAAACATCGTTTCCGGAGAAGTCTACTCGCCGGAGATGCTGGATGAGGAATGCCCGGAGGATAAGAAAACGGTAGAAGATGTTTTCAAGCTTCTTGACTGGGAGAAGAACATCGATCCTCATTACAAAAAACATTATTTCCGCAGACCTATTGTAGAACAGGAAAATGAGCAGTATACTCAGAAGTGGATTACCTACGGCAACCCCTATATCGCGGCTAAGGAGCTTACTGTTCATCCGGGACAGACGGCAGTGATCGCGGACGGAGCGGCCTACGGGTGCATCTTTATTCAGGGACACGGAAAGTTTGGCGTATATGATGCGGAATCTCCCACACTTCTTCATTTCGGACAGCAGAGTTCTGATGAATTCTTTGTATCAGAAAAGGCTGCCGTAAAGGGAGTCACGATCACCAATACAAGCAAGGTGGAACCCCTTGTACTGCTGAAGCATTTCGGGCCGAATTGTCCGGGCGTTCCCCAGAAAACGGAGGAATAAATCAAAATGAGATATCTGGTTGGAATTGACAATGGCGGCACCTTTTCCAAAGCTGCCCTCTTTGATGAAAATGGGAAACAGATCTCAGTTGCCAGTGTTCCCACTGTAACCCTTACGCCGAAGCCAGGCTACACGGAAAGAGATATGGATGAGCTGTGGGAAGTGAATGCCCAGGCGGTGAGAGAGTCGATTACGAAAAGCGGAATCAATCCTGCCGACATAGCAGGCGTATCTTTCTCCGGGCACGGGAAAGGGCTTTATATGGTAGGTTACGATGGGAAACCGTCTTATAACGGAATCGTATCTACCGATACGAGAGCCTGGGCCCAGGTAGAGCGGTGGTACAGAGACGGCGTAAATAAAGAGGTTTATAAGAAAACCTTCCAGGAAATCCTGGCAGTACAGCCGGTGAGCCTTCTGGCGTGGTTTAAGGAAAATCAGCCGGAGGTTCTGGAAAAGACAAAATATATCTTCGCCGTAAAAGATTATATCCGGTATAAGATTACAGGGGAAGCTTACAATGAATATACAGACTGTTCCGGTTCCAACCTTGTAAATCTTACAACACAGAAGCACGACCGGGAGCTGATGGCTCTTTTCGGACTGGAAGAATGCTATGATAAGCTTCCGCCTCTGAAGCGCTCTGCGGATATCTGCGGCTACGTAACGCCGGAAGCCAGCAGACAGACCCTTCTCCCGGAGGGAATCCCTGTGGCGGCAGGAATGTTTGATGTGGATGCCTGCGGGATCGCGTCCGGACTCTGCGATGAGGAGAAGATGTGCATGATTGCCGGAACCTGGAGCATTAATGAGTTTATCCGGAAGGATCCGGTTACGAACGGAACGGTATCTCTGAACTCCATGTTCTGTATACCCGGCTATTATCTTATAGAAGAGAGCAGTCCCACCTCCGCGGGAAATATGGAGTGGTTCATCCGGAATCTGATGAGCTACGAAAAGGCAGAGGCAAAGACAGCCGGAAATTCTGTGTACGATATTACAAATGAATGGGTTTCTTCTATAGAACCTCAGGACAGCAATGTGATCTTCCTGCCTTTCCTGAACGGCTCCAATGAAGATGCTCTTGCCAAGGGAACCTTTGTGGGACTGACCGCATTTCATAATAAGAAGCACATGCTGCGGGCCGTATACGAAGGAATCGTTTTCTCCCATATGACCCATGTGAAAAAGCTGCTCAGAAACCGGGAAACACCTAAGAGCATCCGCCTTGCAGGAGGGGCTGCCAATTCGGATGTCTGGGTACAGATTTTCGCGGACGCCCTGCAGATTCCTATTGACGTGATCGAGGACAAAGAATTGGGTGCCCAGGGAGCTGCCATGGCTGCAGGCATTGCTGCCGGAGTTTACAAGGATTACAAGGATGCGGCGGACAGAACTGTCACGATTTCCAGAACCGTATTTCCACGTCCGGAATACAGGGAAATCTATGAAGAAAAGTATCAGACCTACCGGGCTGTTATTGATGGGCTTAGCGGCGTATGGGATAGATTTAAGAATTAGCAGGAATTTCCTCCTGGAAAATATGTTTAAGTTGCACATTTTTCCGCAGAAAACAAAAGGATTTCTTCACAAACATGAAAAAAATGTAAATTATTTCTATATAGAATTGACTTATTAATATAAAT
>DVGK01000148.1 GCA_018712785.1 Candidatus Choladousia intestinavium
AAAATATACAATAAACGGAGAAGGAGGGATTTGAACCCTCGCACCGCTATTAACGATCTACTCCCTTTCCAGGGGAGCCCCTTCAGCCGCTTGGGTACTTCTCCATGTGCCTGATTTTATAGTCTGTATAAGCGGAGAGGATGGGATTCGAACCCATGCGCCCTTTCGGACAAACGGTTTTCAAGACCGCCGCGTTATGACCACTTCGCTACCTCTCCATTTCAGCGCAGTCAATATCTTACCATCCATTCCTTTTTCTGTCAATACCTATTTTCACAAAAATCAATTTTTTACTAACAATTCAAAAATTTCCGGGATAAACAGGTTGATTCAGCAGGCCTCTGCCAAACATCCTGCCTTTATATCTCCCGCAAATATACAGCTGCGAGCTCCATATCTTCCGGCGTTGTAATCTTTATATTCTTATAGGAGCCTTCGATCAGTTTGACCTTTGTTCCATGGATGTACTCTGCCACCATAGCGTCATCCGTTATCTTAACCTGTGTTTCCTTCTGCTCCATCAGCTTCTCATACGCATCCAGAATTTCTCTGTAGGAAAAGGCCTGAGGCGTCTGTATCGTCCACAGCTCTTCTCTGGGGAGAGTCTCTGTCACAAATCCCCGGGAATCGCCGCGCTTTATGGTATCCTTCACCGGTACTGCCGCCACGCAGGCCCGATACCTGGGAAGTGCCGCCAGAACACGGTCCAGGATCTCTTGATCCAATACAGGGCGGGCGCCGTCATGAATCAGCACCCAGTCACAGCTCCCGGCAGCTTTCAGTCCTTCATAAACAGAATGGTATCTCTCTCTCCCGCCAGGTATAATCTTCTTTATCTTTTGAAAAGCGAATTTTACCACAATCTCCTGACGGCACCAGGAAATATCTTCTTCGCCGCATACCAGAATGATTTCGCCAATGCCGGGGTGTTTTTCAAAAGCAGCCAGAGAATAATACAGAACAGGCTTCCCCTTTAACATAAGATACTGCTTTTTTGTCTTACTGTGCATTCTGCTTCCTGCCCCCGCAGCCAGAACCACCGCCGTATATTTATCCATTTTTCTCCTGCTCCCTGCTTTTCTTTGTCTTCACAGTCCGTCTGTTCCTTATAGAATCGAACGTTTTCCTTTACCGCTCTCCCAGCTTTAAACCCGGAACTGCATTCAGATCAAGGCCGTGGCGGACGCCGTTTCTGTATTCATAATAGGCGGCAGCGCCGATCATCGCGGCATTGTCCGTACACAGAATGGGAGAAGGCGAAAAGAACTGAATGTTGTTTTCACCACATGCTTTCTGCACGGATTCTCTCAATGCTGAATTCGAAGCAACGCCTCCTGCCAGCGCAAGCTTATCCATCCCCGATTCTTTCACTGCCTCCACAGCATGTTCTGTCAGCACATCTACGACTGCCTTTTGAAAAGAAGCCGCCACATCTGCTTCTACAACAGCTTCCCCGCGCATTCTGCACCCGTTCAGGTAATTCAGCACCGCTGACTTCAGGCCGCTGAAGCTGAAATCCAGAGGAGCTTCCGCTATTTTCGCTTTAGGAAAATGTATTGCTTCCGGGTCTCCTTCTTTCGAGAGACGGTCAATTTTCGGTCCTCCCGGATAGCCAAGCCCAATGGCTCTGGCCACCTTGTCAAAAGCCTCCCCTGCCGCGTCATCCCTGGTGCGTCCCAGAATCTCATATACGCCATACTCTTTCACCTTTACCAGATGGGTATGGCCGCCTGAAACCACGAGACAGATAAATGGCGGTTCCAGCTCCTTATTTTCTATATAGTTGGCTGAAATGTGCCCTTCTATGTGATGGACCCCCACAAGAGGGAGTTTCTTTGCGTAACTGATCGCCTTGGCTTCCGCGACTCCCACCAGCAAAGCGCCTACCAGCCCCGGTCCGTACGTAACTGCCACAGCGTCCAGGTCATCCAGAGTCGTCCCTGCCTCTTCCAAAGCTTCTGCAATCACCTGATTGATTTTTTCAATATGTTTTCTGGAGGCGATTTCGGGTACCACTCCTCCATAAAGCTTATGGAGATCAATCTGCGATGAAATTACATTTGAGAGCACTTCTCTGCCATTTTTTACTACAGCCGCTGCGGTCTCATCGCAGGAGCTTTCGATGGCCAATATTTTTATATCTTCTTTCATTTTTCTGACGCCTCTCTTTTTGCTTCTTCCTCAAACAGCAGTTCCCTGGTCTTGCCGTCTTTTCCCGGACAGGAATTCGGAAAAATCTGCCGCACCTGCGGCATATACTCCTCCGGCCGGATCAGAGACGGGCTGTAATGAGTCAGCCAGAGCTCCTTTACCTGTGCCCGCTTTGCAAGCTGTGCCGCCTCTGTAAAAGTCATATGCTTATACTCCACTGCTTTCTGTGCTTTATCTGCTTCCCCGTACATCCCTTCACAGATAAACAGATCTGACTCCGCCGCGTTTTTTGCAATCGAATCTGTGGGTCTGGTATCTGTACAGTACGTTACCTTTATCCCCTTTCGCGCCGGTCCGAGAACATCGGAAGGGAAATACCTTGCTCCGTCTATCTGTATCTCTTCTCCCTTTTGCAGCCGATTCCAGAACTGTACCGGAATCTCAAGACTTCTGGCACGCTCTACGTCAAACCTTCCTGCCCTCAGAATTTCCAGAGTATATCCATAGCAAAGGACATTGTGATTCACCCGGAAGGCCTTGATTTTATATCCCTTTCTTTCAAATTCCTGCTCCGGGCCCTGGATTTCCAGGAACTCCAGCGAAAAGGGCAGCTCCGGAGCAATGACCCGAAGGGCATTGACCACCCGCTCCAGTCCTCTTGGCCCAATCAGGGTGAGGGGTTCTGTTCTCTCTGCGTTTCCCATAGTAAGAAGCAGCCCTGGAAGGCCGCTGATATGATCTCCGTGATAGTGGGTAAAGCATATGGTGTCAATCGGCTTAAAGCTCCAGCCTTTTTCTTTTACAGCGATCTGAGTTCCTTCCCCACAGTCAATCAGAAGGCTGCTTCCGTTAAACCTGGTCATCAGGGAGGTCAGCCATCTGTGGGGAAGGGGCATCATTCCGCCGCTTCCAAGCAAACAAACATCCAGCATAATCTTCCTCTTCTCTATATCGTCTCTGCATCTGCAGGCGCCGCTGTTTCAAAGCGGTTCCCGGCCTGCACCGCGCCGGAAACCTTTTGGTACGTATCTTATCACAGAAGCCGGAAGCCTGGCAAGCTACAGCTCCTGCTCAACCTCTACAGGTATTGCAAAAGAGCGTGTGATACGGTCATAACAGGCTTCACACAGTCTGAAGCTGTGGCGCTCTCCGTCCTTTTCCGAAAAATATCCCCAAGAATGCTCCACCTCCAGGACTTCTTCCTGGGGGATCTCCCTCTGAATCTCCAGCTCTCTGCCGCAGCCATTACAGCGTAATCTTGTGTATTCCATTTTCATCCTCCCGGTCAAAATTTCTGATCTGATTTTTATAACAGCCTGCTCTGGCAAAACTGTCCTGCCGCTTTCGCAAAGCTATTATACACAGTTCCTTTTTCTTTTGACACCGGGAATTCCTGTCAATCATTCAGGCACATAATCAGCGCGTCTTCTTTCGGCTTTTCATAAAATCCTCTGCGCACCCCCACCTTTAAAAACCCGAGCTTTTCATAAAGATGAATCGCTCTTTCATTGGAAACGCGCACTTCCAGGATATACCGTTCCACGCCTCTTTCTCTTCCCTGTCCAATCAGCTCCTTCAGCATAGCTCTTCCAATCCCCTTGTTCTGACCGGACGGGGCAACTGCCACATTTGTAATCTCAGCCTCGTCGAAGGATTGAAAAAAGCCGCAGTAGCCAACCAGCTTTTCATCTTCAAAGGCCGCCAGATAGAACGCGTCCGGATTGGCCAGAGAGGATAGAAATCCTTCTCTGGTCCAGGGCTGTCCAAACAGATCCTTTTCAATGGCAGCGGCAGCTTCCGCGTGGGCCGGCTGCATCTTCTCGATTCGAACCGCCTGCATCCTTTACTTCGCCGCCTCTTTTTTCAGTCTCTCCCTCTCCGCCTGGGAAAGCCGCAGATACTGGGGACGATGCTCCGCAGCCGTCTGAATTTTTCCTTCTTTCGCGTAAATCATCCCAAGAGCCGCTATGGAAGCAGCCCTCTGCCGGTTTAAATGAAGAGGCGCCTTCTCAAAGGGCACGGCAAGCCCCTCTTCCAGCAGGGACAAATATACAGGGACTCCGTCTCCCAGAAGAATCACAGGCTCCCCTGCCTGGTTGAGTTCCTGAATCAGTTCCGTCACTCCTACAGCCCTCTGAGGAAGAATTACATCCAAGCCGTCCTCTCTGCTCCTGTAAATCCCTGTGTAGACCTGACTTCGCCTTGCATCCATCATCGGACAGATCAGCTTATCGGCTCCCGCCAGATTGTACGCCAGACCCTCCAGAGTCGGGACCCCGATCAGAGGCTTATTCAGAGCAAGTCCCAGCCCCTTCGCTGTAGCAGAGCCGATTCTCAATCCTGTAAAGGATCCGGGGCCTGCCGCCACCGCGATATAATCCACCGTTTCCAAATCCAGCTCCGTCATACGTACAATCTCATCCACCATGGGAAGCAGAGTCTGGGAATGTGTTTTCTTATAGTTCACTGTATATTCTGCCAAAAGTATTTCATCCTGCGCAATGGCCGCTGAAGCAACCATTCCGGAACTGTCCAAGGCCAGTATCTTCATAATTACCTTTCCTCCCGCTGTTCAGTCGCCGCTGTTCCCTTCCCGGGCGCTACGTCCGTCTCCAAGCCCCGGATCCGGATCTTTCTGTAATCAAATCCTTTTTCCAGGTCTTTTTCAATGGAAATCCATACGGTTTCCGGCGGCATAAGCTCCCGGATCAGATCTCCCCATTCTACCAGGCTGATTCCTTCCCCGTAAAAGCAGTCCTCATATCCGATCTCTTCCATCTCTTCCAAATCCCCAATCCGGTAAACGTCAAAGTGGTAAAAGGGCATCCTCCCCTCCTCATAAACCTGAAGAATCGTAAAGGTCGGACTGTTTACAGGCTCCAGGATTCCCAAACCTGCAGCCATCCCCTGGGTAAGCACGGTTTTCCCTGTCCCCAGATCTCCACTTAGGGAGTATACCTGTCCCGGTCTGGCCTTCTGCCCCAAAATCTCTCCCAGCCGGTATGTTTCTTTTTCTGAGTAAGTCTCTATCTCCATGTTTTTCTCCGTTTCAGAATGAAAGTTACGAATCAGTTATTTCCGATGATTTCAGAAACGCGAAAGGTTCCCGGTCATGCAGAAAGTGCATAAGCATATAGGAGCACATAATAGCCACTCTCTCTTCCCTGAGGATTCTGTCTACCTCCCTGCGGTCAGCCAAAACCACCTCCAGCTCCTCGCTGTCCTCCAGCCGATCCAGGTTCACCTGGCCGGAAGCATATCCATAGACAGTGCAGCAGCTTTCGTCTGTCATGCCGATCGTGGTATAATAGGGCTTTTCAAATTTCTCATCTACAGAAAGAGGCGTAAGAGTCAAACCGGTTTCTTCCCTGAGCTCTCTCACTGCCGCCTCTCTGAAATTTTCTCCGGGCTCCACCAGACCCGCCGGGAATTCATAAATATAGTCGTCAATAGAATACCGATACTGGCGAACCAGCACAACCCGGTCCGCATTCTCCCCGTAAAGACTGTAGATCAGCACTCCGTCCGGACTCTGCTTTCTGGTATTCAGCTCCAGCTCCTGAAGCGTTTTCGCCCGGGAGGCCACATAGTAGCTGCCCGGATTCCCTTTTCGGTTCTCCACCTGGAGGTGGTACAGATTCACAAAGGGATTCTCTGTCAGTTTTTTTATTCCATGTATCTTTGGCATTTGCAATCACTCCTGAAACAAAACAGAAACGCTGCATTTAACTCCCTTCAGGCTTCCGCGAAGCCTTCCATCAGGAGTTAAGCTGCAGCATTTCATTATCCTTCTATTTCAAATTCGAGGCCGGCTCTCACGCCTGAGGCTGGCTTCTCCTTCTTCCGGTATCTTCCTGCGCAACATTAAGCAAAACTCTGCTGATTCTTTTATATAATACCATAGTCGGCACAGAAATCAATATACCTTTTATCAAATTCAGAGGAGACACTGCCAGAAGCACAAAGCTCCACACACCGCTGATGGCCGGATTAATGGCAGTTCCCATACCTATAATAGTATCCAGCGGCATCCCATAGAGTGTGGCAAAAGCCGGAAGCAGATAGACCGCGTTAAATACGGTCCCAAACACGGTAATGCATACGGTTCCTGTAAAAAGCGCAAGCTTTGCCGTCTTTTTCGTCTTTTTCATATGGTAGACGATAGACGCCGGCACCACGAAGGAGCAGCCTACCACAAAGTTTGCCAGATCTCCCACAAAGGCTGTAGAAGTCCCTTTCACCACCAGCTTCAGAAGAATCTTCACCAGCTCGATCACCACGCCGCCTACGGGACCCAGGGCAAAACCTCCGATCATGGCGGGAATCTCCCCTAAATCCAGTTTGTAAAATTCCGGCGCCAGGAATACAAGCGGAAAATCAAAAATATGCAGAATCATAGCCAAAGCCCCCAGCATCCCGCATACCGTAATATACTTTACTTTTCCCACTGTGGCAATATTATCCTTCAGCACCTTTACCTCTAAGAAGTGCGACACCAGTATGATCGCCGCGATTACCACAGCGCACACCAGTACAAACTGAACGTTATCACCTACTGCCTGCAACAAACCTGTTCCCATTTTTTATCTCCTTTTCTAATTCGGATGCATCACTGCATCTGTTACTCTTCCGAAAAACCGGAAGGCCGCCGAACAGAAAAAGCCTCCAAAAAAACCGCGTGACAGAATCCGATTCTGCTCCGCGGCTGCTTATCCTCCCTGCACTGCCGGGAGGATGTGTATGCTCTTCTCTCATCCAGACTATACTGTCGGTTCCGGAATTCCACAAAAAATACAGTTTCTGTCAGGTCACCGGATCAGCCGTTTGCACGGGTTGCGGACTTTACCGCCGGTGGGGACTTACACCCCGCCTCGAAGACTTTCCCTTATTCATAACAACAGAAAGCCTGCTTGCCCGCTCTCTGCTGTTCTGTCTGCTATCATACCACCATGCTGTCCGGATTTCAATACCTTTTCTCTTTGATTTTTTCTTGACAATAAAAAGGAAACATGCTACCTGACTTTCAGAGTTAGATGGCAAAAAATGGTGTTAAGCCACAGATTAAAACCTGTGACTTAACATCTTTTTTATTTGCGATTCTGTGAGAAAATAAGAAGTGAGGGGAAGTTCTGTCTTCTGTGCAAATTCCCGGATAAATGTTGAGTTCCTTGT
>DVGK01000149.1 GCA_018712785.1 Candidatus Choladousia intestinavium
TTCCTCCTCCTGCTGTTCCCAGGCCAGGTTCCCCTGATCCGTTTTCTGCTCTTTATCGATAGCGTACAACACCGCCGCCATATGTTCACAGTACTGTCCCGCGCGGGCGGTGGGACATTTGCAGCTGATGCCTGCCGGCTTCTCCTGCCGGCTTCTCCTCCCGTATTTTCACAGTCACCTCAAAACGCTGCCGTCCCAGAACCGCAGCTGTATATCCGTTCGCATTCCTTTTCAGGTCGGAGACTCGGTTGTGCTGGAAAGCCTCCCGCCCCTTCTCCAGAGCCACCTCATTGAATTTTTTCTCCCAGCTTTTCAAAACAAAACACCTGTCTTTTCGTAAAATGATCGCTCTTTTATCCGGGCCGCAGCTTTCCGGTATGGTATCTCCGCAGATCTGCTAATAAACTGTATCCTCACAGATTTCGTGGAAACGGTATTTTTTTTCATAGCCTCTCTTTGATACCCCCGTCTCCAGAGCAGAGATCTGATCCATGTCCTCCCGGCTTAAAGAGAAATCATACACATCTATATTTTCAAAAATCCTTTCCCTGTGAACGGACTTGGGAATCGCCATAACGCCTCTCTGCAGATGCCACCGGAGAACAATCTGAGCGGGGCTCTTCCCATACTTCTCTCCCAGGGCCTTCAGCACAGGCTGATCCAGATCCCTTCCTTTTCCCAGCGGCCCCCAGGCCTCAGGCATGATTCCTTCTCTGTGGCAGAATTCAATGACTTCGTTCTGCTGGAACAGGGGATTGCTTTCGATCTGATTGATGGCCGGGCAGACATTTGCCCTGAGAAGAAGCTGTTCCAGGTGAACCCTCTGAAAATTAGAGACCGCGATGGCCCGGATTTTTCCCTGCTCATACAGACGCTCCAGGACCCGCCAGGAAGCCGTCACCTCCCCGATGGGCCAGTGAAGGAAATAAACGTCTACATAGTCCAGTCCGAGATTTTCCAGGCTTTTATAGAAGGTCTCCTCCTGCCTTCCCTGGCACATATCCTCATACCAGAGCTTTGTATCTATAAAAAGTTCTTCCCTTGGAATGCCGCACCGGCGGATTCCCTCCCCTACCTGATCTTCGTTTTTGTAATACATGGCAGTATCAATCCGGCGGTATCCGGCTTCCGTTCCCATGCACACAGCCTTCACAGCCTCATCTCCCCTGCTCTCCCAGAACCCCAGGCCAATCCCCGGAATTTCCAGGCCGTTGTTCAGCTTTATCATCTTTGATACCTTCAATTTTCTGTCCTCCTGCATTTGCTGATTCAGTCTTACCTTCTCTTTGGCCTCAGACTGGATTTTTCATCTCCGTCCATCGCTCTTGTCCTACAGCAAAATATAAAAAGAGCTCTGGCCCGCGATACCCATATAGTATCACATGCAAAGCTCTTTTTCACTAATTTTATTTAGTCCTCCATCAGCTCTGCGAAAAGCTGTTCTGTGGATCCACTAAACCTGTGGCCGGCGCCGTTTTCAAGCTCCGCAAATGCTTCCAGAGTTTCAGCGTCCCATTATTTTTTTCCGCTTCTTCCATACTGCTGAAAGCTGACTTACCGCAATCCCCATGGAAACCAGCAGTCCCGCATGAAATTCCCGTTCATTGAGCTCCCGGCCATTCAGGATGTCAAGGGCGATTCCGCAGAAAAGCTGGCCGCAGAAAGTGAAAAGCGTCAATTTGCAGGCAGGAATGCGCGGCACAATGACGTTGCAGACTGCAACTGATATAACGCCTAAAATCCCGCCGCACCACATCCACAGCCTGAAGCTGCCATGTACTGCTGTTTCCGGCAGACAAAGCGCCAGCACAAGACAGACCGGAATCCCTGCAAGATGATTGATCAGTGACCCCTGGAGTGCGCCGGTCTGTTCTGACAGCCGCGCATTGACCGTCCGCGACAGTACCACAGAGATGCCTGCCGCCATGGAAATCACGATATACTCCCAGCCTCCGGAATTCGACCGGTCCAACATAAGAAAAATCCCCAGCACAGAGAGCAGAATCCCAGAGCTACTTACGTCACTATGTCCCCGCCGCTTCATACCGAACCATCCAAAGGCGTCAATGAAACCTGAAAATACAAGCTGGGCAAAAAGCTTCTGCGAAGCACCGTCAGTGTCATGGAAACCACATTATATTCTGCTGAAGCCAGGCTTTGCCGCTACATCCTTGCCGCCTTACAGGGAGAATATTTCCGGGATATTATGATGGATGTCGCTTACTCCATCGGGACAAGCTACCGCCATCTCTATCGTATGATGGGGAAGCTTTGTCAGGAGAATATTTTGGAAAAGGCCGGGCGGGGATATCGGATTCTTAATATGGACGAACTGAAAGCCCGGAGCGCAGCCTCTCATCTTTCTTAAATGGATTCCTTCTGGGATCTCCCTCCGCCCGGTAAATCACCAGGCTTTTCAGGTCGAACACAGAACTCCATACCGTCTCAAAATCCGGCTCCTCATCGTATTGGCACATAAACCCGTACTCCCCTCTCAGAAGCCTCTGGGCTTCCTCCACCGGGTCGCCCCGCATACGGCGCCGGCAGCTCTCCATCACAGTCTGGTATCGCCCGGCTGAATTATAGTCCTCCCCCTTCGCAAAGTCATAGGGCTTCATCTCCTCTGACCGGAAGCTGTTGACAGCGCATACCGCCCATCCCTCCCCGGTCTTTTCTGCCTGGCGGATTCGTTTTTTATACGGCGTACATTCAATTACCATCATGCTTCCGCTTTTGTCCGCAAGAAGGATATTGCAGCCTGAGGCCGCCGGGAGCTCCATAAGCAGCGAAAGCGCCTCTTCTGTATTCCCGGCCTTTTCCAGCAGATATCGGACGATAAAGCAGGAATTGAATCCCGGCCGTATGTCTTTCAGGTCCGTCAGTACAAAAGTCATAGCCACGGCCAGTCCGTGTTCATTCAGTCCTTCCTCTCCATTGATAAAGGATGAAGTAGTCAGATTAAATCTGTTCCCGTTTTTCGGAATATAGATTTCACTTTTACTGTCTTCTTTCAGATACGGAGGCAGATCGTTGTTTCTGCCGTACAGAACACGGCCGCTTCCGGAATAGGCGAAGGCTGTGCAGCCTCTGACTTCCACAGGGAGATTTTCTTCCAGATTGTACATGCAGCAGCCCATGCACAGCATCCAGGAGATAAACCGTTTATAATCCGCTCCTGTGACATCACAGACTCCCTGTACCTCCCGGCATACTTCCGGGAAGAAATCCCTCAATATTTCTTCACTTGCCAGGCCGTGGCAAATCTGAAATTCGTCCAGGCGCATCGGAAAGGAAAGTCTGCTTTTCTGAAAGATCCTCCCGCGCTTTACTCCCATCTGATAGTGATCCCCTTTCATCCTCATATGATACATTCCTTACTTCCCCCTTTTTACCGCAATCCAAACCTGAGAGCATCCCTGAACAGAAGGCTTATGCAGAGCCGGATAGACCTCAACATCCGGAAGTCCTGCGTATTCGTACCCGGAAAACGGAAGAAATTCCTGCAGAAAGCGGCGGAACACCCTCTGCACATCTTCTTTAAAAAAGCCGTTATTTTCAAACACTACCCATTCAGCCGCCGGAACGGTATATGCATACATGCCCGCCGGAGCCGGAAGATCACTGGAAACCGCAATGTAATAATAAAAGTCCCCTTGCCCTCTGTAGACGCTGACTCCCAGAATTTCCTCGGGCGGACGGCTGGAAAGCGCCATGACTGCGGCAAGCCCTTTTTTCTCTCTGGTCTCTTTCCAGAAGCGGGGGATGTTCCGCATGTTTTCATCCATGCTCTCTGTCAGCGGCGTCCGCAGCCCTACGATCCGGAAGCTTTCTTTTTCTTCAACCCGATAAGAAAGCCCGCTGCCCGCCGTTATCTCTACGGAAAAATGAATGGGCGGATAAGCGCGCAGAGTACACCCTGCCTTTTTGGCGGACATGGGTGTGATCCCGTGGACGCTTTGAAAGGCCCGGGTAAAAGAACTTGGAGAGGAATACCCGTATTTTAAGGCTATATCCAGAATCCGGCTGTCGGTTCTCTGCAGCTCAAAGGCCGCCTGGGTCATTCTGCGGCGCTGTATGTATTTTGCCAGTGAAACCCCGGAAATATAAGAAAAAATACGCTGGAAATAGGAGGGAGAGCAGCCTGCGATGCGGGCTGCCTCCCCGCACGACACCTCCTGGTCCAGATTTTCTTCTATATAGTCAATCGCCGCTCCCAGATTTTTCAGCCACTCCATAAAGACCTCCTTAAACGCAAAAACAGACCTGCGCAGGCCAGATGCCTGAGCTTGCCTCCATGATACCTGATTTGCCCCCGGATTTCTTTCCTTTTTCTGCTCACTTCTGTGAACTTTTTGTCTGCTTGGCTCGTTGGGCGTACCATAAAAAATGGCATCTCTGCAGAATACAGAAATGCCATCTCTTTTTATCGTCTCTTCCGCTGTCTTTCCGGCTGCTTTTCTCAGATTCCCTGAGCCGTCCTGCAGATGATATCCACGCAGGTTTCGATCCCCAGCTTTGAGCTGTCCAGCATGATGTGATATCCCTTCTTGTCATCCCACCGCATACTGGTATTGGCCGCGTAGAAGTTCGATCTTCTGCGGTCGTATTTTTTAAGAATATTGTCTACATCCTTCGCCTGGATGCCGTAAGTTTTCTCGGCCCTGGTTCTGCGGAATTCCCGGTCTCCGTGTATGAAGACCCGCAGCACGTCCTTCCGCTCCCTGAGAATCCACCCGGCGCATCTTCCTACGATCACGCAGGGGCCCTGAAGAGCCATTTCCTGAATAACCCGCTCCTCTGTCACATACAGAGCTCCCTCCTCAGACAATCCGTCCCGTTCTCCCATAGCTACCTTAGCCGCCATGCTTAAGGAATACAGGAAGCTGTTGGAAGTGCTCTCCTCCAGATGAAGAAGGCGCTCTGGAATGGTGTTCATCTGCTCTGCCGCCCGCTCCAGAACTTCCTGGCCGTAGCAGGGAATTTCAAGCCTCCTGGCCGTCCTCTGCCCAATCTCGTTTCCTCCGGACGCATACTCTCTTTCAATGGTTATAATATGGTATTTCATTACGATACCGCCTCCGCTCTCTCGAACTGGCTGTTATACAGGTCTGCGTAAAAACCTCCCGCAGCCATCAGTTCTTCGTGATTTCCCTGTTCTATAATATCTCCGTCCTTCATTACAAGAATCAGATCCGCATTTCTTATGGTGGACAGACGGTGGGCAATAATGAAGCTGGTTCTTCCTTTCATCAGATTATCCATAGCCTTCTGAATCTGGATCTCCGTGCGAGTATCCACGGATGAGGTTGCCTCGTCCAGAATCAGGATCTTATTGTCCGCAAGGATGGTCCTGGCAATGGTCAGAAGCTGCTTCTGTCCCTGGGAAATATTGCTGGTCTCCTCATTCAGAACCATCTGGTAGCCTCCCGGCTGCTGCATAATGAACTTGTGTACGTGAGCTGCCTTGGCCGCCGCGATTACCTCCTCATCCGTGGCGTCCAGACGGCCGTAGCGGATGTTCTCCATAATCGTACCGGAAAACAGCCATGTATCCTGCAGAACCATACCGAACATCTGGCGGAGATCTCCACGGTTAAAGTTCCGGACATCGTTTCCGTCGATCTTTATGCTGCCCCCGTTTACATCATAAAAACGCATCAGCAGCTTCACCATGGTAGTCTTGCCCGCCCCTGTGGGGCCTACAATAGCGATCTTCTGTCCATCGTGAACCTCCGCGGAAAAATCATGAATAATAATCTGTTCCGGATTATATCCGAATTTCACATGATCAAACTGTACGCTTCCGTCCAGCCCCGCAATGTCTACAGGATTCTCTGCAGTCTGATCCTCTTCTTCCTCTTCCAGGAATTCAAAGACACGCTCAGAGGCTGCCGCTGTAGACTGCAGCATATTTGTAACCTGGGCGATCTGCTGAATGGGCTGTGTGAAATTCCGGATATACTGGAAGAAGGACTGTATATCGCCTACTTCAATGGCATTCCGGATTACCATAAAGCCTCCCAGGATGGCCACCATCACGTACCCAAGATTGCCGATGAACTGCATAATCGGCATCATGATTCCGGAAAAGAACTGGGACTTCCATGCTGTATTATACAGCTTTTTATTTATAATTTCAAATTCATTTACCACGTCCTCTTCTTTATTAAAGGCCTTTACCACATTGTGGCCGCCGTAAATCTCTTCGATCTGTCCGTTGACGTCTCCCAGATATTTCTGCTGGCCCTGGAAGAATTTCTGAGACCGCTGCATAACCGCTCCGATGATTCCCATAGAGACAGGGAGGATCACCAGCGCAGCCAGCGTCATCCACACGTTGATGCTGAGCATCATAATCAGCACGCCTACCAGGGTAGTCACAGAGGTAATCAGCTGGGTAAAGCTCTGATTCATTCCCATCTGCAGCGTATCCACATCATTGGTCACCCTGGAAAGAATTTCCCCGTTTGTTCTGCTCTCAAAATATTTCAGAGGCAGACGGTTCATTTTTTTCGATATATCTTTTCTCAAATTATAGGTAGTGTCATTGGAAATCCCGGTCATAATAAATCCCTGGATAAAGGAAAATACCGCGCTGCAGAGATACAGCCCCAGGGCGAACAGCAGAATCTGAGCAATCCGTCCGAAGTCAATTCCTCCCGTTCCGCTGACCTTCTCCACAAGGCCGTTAAAAAGCTCTGTAGTAGCCTGGCCTAAAATTTTCGGACCTACAATATTGAAAATTGTTCCCGCTATGGCAAAGGTAAACATGACCAGGAAACGGACTTTATACCGCCCCATATACCGAAAGATTTTTTTCATGCTGCCTTTAAAATCCTTCGCCTTTTCCCCTGGTATTGCGCCTCTTCCCGGGCCTCCCATAGGGCCTCTCGGTCTTCTTGTCTCACTCATCCTGCTAACTCCTCCTCTGACAACTGGGATTTCGCGATCTGCTGGTATACTTCGCAGTTTTTCATAAGCTCTTCGTGAGTACCTTTTCCGGCTACCCGTCCCTCGTCCAGCACAATGATCTGATCCGCATGGATGATGGTGCTGATTCTCTGGGCAACGATCAGCGTAGTCGTATCTCCCGTAGCCTGTTTAATGGCTCTGCGCACTGCCACATCCGTCTTGTAGTCCAAAGCAGAGAAGCTGTCGTCAAAAATCAGGATCTCCGGCTTCTTGGCGATAGCCCTGGCAATAGACAGCCTCTGCTTCTGCCCGCCGGAAACGTTGCTTCCGCCCTGGGCAATAGAAGAATCGTACTTTTCGTCCTTCTCTTCGATAAATTCTGCTGCCTGGGCAATCTGAGCCGCTCTCTCCACCTCTTCCCTGGAGGCGTCCGTCCGCCCGTAACGGATGTTAGAATCAATCGTCCCCGAAAACAGCACGCTCTTCTGGGGAACATATCCAAGACGGGCACACAGCTCCTGCTTCGGCATATCCCGGACATCGACGCCGTCAATACGGACCGCACCCTCCGTCACATCATAAAATCTGGGAATCAGATTTACCAGCGTACTCTTTCCGCAGCCGGTACTTCCAATGAAGGCAACGGTCTGCCCTTTCCTGGCCGTAAAAGTAATATCCTCCAGAACCTTCTCATCCGCTCCCGGATAAGCAAAGGATACGTGGTCAAATTCCACCTGGCCTTTTACATCCTGAGCCGGCGTCACAGGATTTTCCGGATCATGAATCAAAGGCTCCGTTTTCAGTACTTCATGAATACGGTTTGCCGCCACATTCGCTCTGGGAATCATGACAGACATCATTGTAATCATCAGGAAGGCCATAATGATCTGCATGGCGTACTGAATAAAGGCCATCATATCCCCTACCTGCATGGAGCCATTGTCCACCGCATAGGAGCCGTTGTATACGATCAGCACAGAAGCGCCGTTCATTACCAGCATCATAATAGGCATCATAAAGGTCATGCACCGGTTTACAAAGAGGTTTGTCCTGGTCAGATCCCGATTCGCCTTTTCAAACCGTTCTTCCTCATGCTTTTCTGTGTTAAAGGCCCTCGTTACCATAATACCGGTCAGCATTTCCCTGGTTACCAGATTCAGCCGGTCAATTAGAGTCTGCAGCTTGGTAAACCTTGGCATTGCCACTTTAAAGAGCACGATAATCACGGCAAAAATCACGATTACCGCCAGAGCTATAATCCAGCTCATGGACACATCCGTCTGCACTACTTTTAAAACGCCGCCGATTCCGAGAATGGGCGCGTACAGCAGAAGCCGAAAGCCCATGGCCAGAAGCATCTGAATCTGCTGGACATCGTTGGTACTTCTGGTAATCAGAGACGCCGTAGAGAATTTATTAAATTCCGCACTGGTAAATCCGATTACTTTTCTGTATACGTCGTTGCGCAGGTCATGAGCCACAGTTGCCGCCACTCTGGCCGCGAAAAATGTGGTGGACACAGACGCCGCCATTCCCAGGAACGCCAGAAGAATCATGGAGCCTCCCACCCTGAGAAGATAGGCGATCTGAATCTGATCCAGATCCTCCCCTATGGCTTCATACTCCTGCTGGACAAATAAAACCGCCGACTGGGTCAGCATGGTGTCAGACATTCCCTCTGCCTGGGAGGTGACCTCTTCTGTAACCTGCTGCCGCAGCTCTTCCGGTGCCCGCGCCAGGAGCTCCAGCACAGAGACTCCCTCCGGAATCTGCATCTGGCTTTTCAGAGCCTCCTCCGCTTCCCCGCCTTCCGAGAAAGCCATATAGGCAAGCTCTGCCGTTCCCATCGCGTCCCCAAGCGCCTCTCTCTCTTCCGTTCCCACACTGTCCTTCAGTACCCAAGTCTCTCCCTGGTCATAGCTGTCCTCAAACAGAGCCGCCTCATCCTCGTCCATAAATAAAAGGAGCTGATCTGCCGTATCGGCCCGCAGCTTTTCCGGCACTCCGTCCTCGATCCCCCTCTGCTGGATTCCTACATTAATAATTCTGGATGTGTAATCCGGCAGAGACAGATCACAGTAAGCCTGCAGAAAAAGCATGAAAAAAATTAAAAGCACAAATCCTGCCGAACTTTTTAAATACTTTGCCAGTTTAATCATGTTCTTTACTCTCCTCCTGTTTTGCCGCCTGCTCCAGATTGTCGATCATCTGCTGTAAAAAACGCCGCAGCAGGCAAATTTCGCTTTCTGAAAATCCCCTTCTGAGTACCTTCTCCAATCCTTCTGCCAGGGTATGAATGTCTTTCACCGCATCCTTCCCCTTTTCCGTAAGATAAATACGGGTAACCCGCAGATCCGACTCATCCGTCTTCCGATAGACCAGCTCTGCCTTCTCCAGACGCCGGATGGTCACTGTCACAGTAGGCGGCTTGATGTGAAGCATATCTGCCAGCTCCCTCTGGCTGGCCCCTTCCTTCTCGTGGAGCCTGCTTAAAATGGGCAGCTGCCCCGGATGCACACCAAGGTCTTTGAATTTCTGAAACCCATTGGCAGTATATCTATGAATCAGCTTCATAAACAGGACTTGAATCATATCGTCCTTTTTCAGACACTCATCCTTTTCCTTCACTGTATCACCTCTCACCATATTGTTAGTCGACTAATATATAATATCCCTGCTCCCTTCAAAAATCAACCTGTTTTTGTGAGTTTTATAAAATTTTCACATTTAATTCTTGTATAAAAATTCCAAATTAGGAAGCTTATTTTAATTAATTGACTAACTATGATAGAAGCAGAATACGGATAGTTTGCAGACATACGAGAATATTGCGAAGCTGCTGGACGGGCGCCGCAGCTTAAAGGCTTGTGAGCCGCTGAGGCGGACAATTTCTGATGAGGTTGCAAGACAGGAATATGATTGTGAGACCACAGAGAGTACGCTATACTGGCAGTACGGAAAGTCAGAGCGCATAAAGGCGGCCACCCCTCCTATTTATCGGATGAGCTAACCCTCAGACGAAAGAAAGGAGGGCAGGCCAATGATTACATATCCTGATTTGATTCAGTTTTGTACATTCATTGTAGCCCTCGCGGGATTGTGTTAGACAATCTTCCAGGGGAAGAAATAGCCGCCACTGTTCGCACTAGTGACGGCTGGCCTCATATGAGATAAACTTGTCTATTGCCGGGTAGGCCGTGTGTCTCCGGCTTTCCCTTTTTTATTATCCATATAGCACATCCCGCAGCGGGGCGCAAGGAAATTTGTCCGATATTACCATGTACGTAGCCATTGATATATGTTATACTCATATTATAGTGTAAAGAAGGTAACGCCATTTTGTACGCGCTCTACGAAAATCTTGAAAGAAAGCAGGCGGCGCAATGGGAAATAGTGAAAGCAAAACTGAATATAATATCAAATATGCCAAAGAAAAACTGAAACGTATTCCTCTGGATGTCCAAAAAGAAAAATATAAGGAAATAAAATCGGCAGCAGATCGCTCCGGGGAGTCTGTGAACGGATATATCAAAAAAGCCATTGCCGAGCGAATGGAGCGCGACTTCGTATAACCTCTATGCAACTGTCAACACTCTTACTATGAAAGGATGTGTTCCTATGCCATCACTGCAGCAAAACAAAGAGTATACCATTGATGATATCTATGCCCTGCCGGATGGACAGCGCGCAGAGCTGATTGACGGCCAGATGTATATGATGGCGCCGCTTTCCCGTAGACATCAACAGATACTTCTGTCTCTCAGCCGCAGGATTGCTGACTACATCGACAAAAAAGGCGGCTCCTGTGAGGTCGATATCGCTCCATTTGCCGTATTTCTGAATGCAGATGATAAAAACTATGTCGAACCGGATATAAGCGTTATATGCAGCGCTGACAAGCTCACAGACAAAGGCTGCACAGGTGCGCCGGACTGGATCATTGAGATCGTCTCCCCGGACAGCAGGCGCATGGACTACTACTCTAAACTGTTCAAATACCGCACTGCAGGAGTTCGTGAATACTGGATTGTTGATTCAGAGAAAAACAGGATTATGGTTTATTCGTTTGAGTCTGATGATACCGCAGAATATACTTTCTCGGAGACTGTCAAAGCCGGGATTTATGATGATCTGCAGATTAATTTCAGTTCCATAGATATCTGAGAAAACGGCTGCCGTTTTGCGCCATCACTGGCGGAGCGGCTCGTAAAACAAAACTTCTTGACAAACCCCCCGAAACCCGATATAGTAATAACACGGATGTAAAACTTCAGAATTCCTTTTATTTTTCCTGAGTTTTGGCATCTGTATTATTTTTGTTTCTATTTTCTCAGGCATCTTGTCTTGCTGTACCGGCAGGTTCTGTCTGAGAAATGCAATATTTCCGTGCAGCCGGGGAGTTAGCGGTGCCCTGTACCTGCAATCCGCTACAGCAGGGGTGATGCCAAACCGAGGGTGTAGTACTGCAGAGCTGCCCCTGATAAGTGATGTTGACGTCTGGGTCTTGCGCAACAGGAATCCGTGAACCGTGTCAGGTCGGGAACGGAGCAGCACTAAGCGGAACCTCCTGTGTGCCGTAAGGGCGCCTGGACCGAGTTAACTGTCAGGGTAACGTCTGTGGTATGCATTCAAAGGGCGGCGCACGGATTTTTTTATTTCCGCGGCCGGCGTTCCGGGCGGATGAGACAATAGATTTCATTGGACAGCCGCTGTCTTTCGGATATGGGGAACTATTTGGGGCAGCCGGTCCTGGAACAGGGAGGACGGGTTTCATGATGACTCCGGATGAAAAATATATGAAGGAGGCAATCCGGCAGGCCAAAAAAGCGGCTGCCCTGGATGAGGTTCCCATCGGATGCGTGATCGTACACGAAGGGAAAATCATCGCCCGGGGATATAACCGGCGCAACACAGATAAAAACACCGCCTCTCACGCTGAAATCAACGCCATCCGGAAAGCCAGCAGAAAGCTGGGGGACTGGCGGCTGGAGGGCTGCACCATCTACATTACCCTGGAGCCCTGTCAGATGTGCGCGGGAGCCATCGTCCAGGCCAGAATTGACCGCGCTGTAATCGGATGCATGAATCCGAAGGCCGGCTGCGCCGGTTCCATTCTGAATCTCCTGGAAATGCCCCAGTTCAATCACCAGGTAGAGATTACCCGGGACGTCCTTAAAGAAGAATGCTCCCAGATGCTTTCCCAGTTTTTTTCTTCTCTGCGTGAGAGGAAAAAGGCCGAAAAAAAGAAGGCAAAATCAGTTGACGATGCCTCTGATCTGCCTTATAATAATTAGATGTGATTTGGAGATGTACCCAAGTGGCTGAAGGGTCCGCACTCGAAATGCGGTAGGTCGGCTTAAACCGGCGCGAGAGTTCAAATCTCTCCATCTCCGTTCATAATGTATAGGGGCGCCGGGAAATGCTGGTTTCAGCCCCTGATATACGCAAAAGAGACAATCCCAAAAATCCGTTTTTTTACCGTCCTGGATCCCTTTGAGATTGTCTCTTTCTTTTTTGCCTTTCTTATTTTCGGGCGCAGCGCCTCAATGGACTGTGTAATTCTCAGACGCGTATTATAAAAAGTAAGTACAGCACCGGAAGGTACACGAATCCATAGAAATGCAGTTGAAAATCAGCATTTCCAAAAGCGGCAAATCATCCATTCTTTCGTTCAAACGCGCAGTCCACATTCTCCTTCCCTGTATTATGCCGCGGAAGATCCTTCTGAGGGTCTGCCGCTTTTAAATCAAGCTCCATAAAAACAGCCCCGGCCGCGGGATTGTCGTTATATCTTCCAATATAGTAAAAGCCCAATTTTTCATAAAGCTGGATAGCGCTTTTCATAAAAGGGAAGGTGTCCAGCCGCATATACCGGTAGCCTGCCTCCCTGGCTTCCCGGATAATCTTTTCCGCAAGACGCCGACCGATCTGCATTCCCCGGAATCTCTCCCGCACATACACTCTCTTCATTTCACAGTAATCTTTGCCGTTCCCCGTAAGGGCCGCGCAGCCGGCTGCTTCCCCTTCCGCCAGCGCCAGATAGAGGCGTCCGGCGGGCGGGCCGTATTTTGCCTGAAGATCCTGAATTTCCTCTTCATAATGCTGTGACGCGAGACAGGCCCTGACTTCTTCCCCCTGAGAAGATATTAAATCTGTATATTCTTTAAACAGCTCCAGAATCTCCTTCTGTCTGTCATATGCAGGAACAATCTCCATAGAACCTCCGTCAGCACACAGTAAAACCGCCGTCAATCACCAGGTTATGCCCGTTGATCATCTGCGCCCCATCGCTGGCCAGAAACGCCACTGCCGAAGCGATCTCATCCATCTCTCCGAAACGGCCTGCCGGAATCTCCGCTATATGCTTTTCGGCCCTCTCCCCCTTCCAGTATTCCCTGGACATAGGAGTCATGACCACAGTGGGAGAAATGGCGTTGGAAGTAATCCCATATCCGCCCCACTCAAGCGCCAGAGTTCTGGTTACCGCCAGAAGTCCCGCCTTGCTGGCAGAATAAGCCACATGATTTCTCACCGCGACGATGCCGGCGTCGGAAGCAATATTGATAATTCTGCCGCCTTTTCCGCCCCGGATCATTACCTTTCCAACCTCCCGGGCCATTAAAAAGGCTCCCAGTAGATTCACCTGAATCACCTGCATAAATTCTTCGCTGGTCATTTCCTCCGCCGGCACGCCTGAAGGCACTCCCGCGCTGTTGCAGAGGATATCAATATACCCGTACTTTTGGGCTACTGCCTGCACAACGTTCTTTATTTCCTCTTCCTGTCTCAGATCCAGACGCATTCCCTCAACCTTCTCACCCAGGCTCCGGGCAATGTCCTCAATCTTGGGATTCCGGCCTACGATCACTACATTGGCGCCTTTTTCCGCCAGCATCTGCGCAGATGCCTTCCCGATGCCGCTGGTTCCCCCTGTTACGATTGCTGTCTTTCCATCCAGCCTCAGATCATGGTTATACTTTTTGTATTCGCTCATTTTCTTTCTCCTGCCTTTCTTTTCCGTCATATGTTTCTGATGTCTCTATTATAAGACAGTTTTCCCATTCTGCACAGCGCAATTTCCTAAAAAGTAACCGAGCAGCCTGTCCCGTTTCTTTGCTGACGAACCCGGGGCTGACAAAAGAAGCCGGGCGAAGATCCGTCTCCTTCTCTTCGCCCGGCTTTCCATTCTTTCATGGTTTTTCTTTTGTAAATGCAGCATCGTATCAGATTGCTAACAATAATATAGGATATCTCTCAGGCCTTGTCAATAGGCACATAGATACGTTCTAAAATCTCTTAATCTTCTTAGACGGTGTCTTCTCAAACTCCGTCTCCCTTACCTTCAGGCTGTGAATTTTCTTATAGGCCGGCAGTCCTGTATTGTACTCGTCTATAATCTCCTGAAGCTTTGCAGGTACATCTTTAATATGCTTTTTCTTCGCGTACTCATAATCCGGAAAGATCTCCGCTTCTATGACAGACTCTGCCTCACGCACCAGCACTTCCTGGATCAGATCGTAGTGCAGCAGGGCGTTCTCCAGCTCTTCCGGCGACACATTCTCGCCGTTTTTCAGAATAATCAGATTCTTTTTCCGGCCGGTGAGGAACACGAAGCCGTCTTCGTCTACATAGCCCAGATCGCCGGTCCGAAGCCAGCCGTCCTCTGTAAGAGCCTCTTTCGTCTCCTGGGGCATCTTGTAATATCCCATCATAACGCTGGAGCCCTTTACCCAGAGCTCATCATCCACCACCTTGGCCTGGCAGTTGGCAAGGAGCTTTCCTACAGAGCCAAACTTGCTGCTGCCCTGCATATTTGTACTGATTACAGGAGAGCATTCCGTCATTCCGTAGCCCTGAAGAACCGTTATGCCATATTCGGCAAAAACTGTCACCATCTCAGGCGGCAGAAAAGCGCCGCCGCTGCAGATAATCTTCAGATTTCCTCCAAAAGCAGCCTTCGCCACCATCTTTTTGGGAAGAAGCCCGGAGGACTCCTTCAGCTTTTTATAGATAGACTCAATCACCATGGGAACCAAAAGAATAATCTCCGGCTTAAAAAGCTTTAAGTTTCTCGAAACATGCATAATCGAATCATTGATGCAGATGACAAGTCCGAGAGAAAGGCCCTTCAGAATGTCCATGGTAAAGCAGTACGCATGGTGAATGGGGAGCAGAGTCATAGAGACCGTTCCCGGAGCCAGGTCAATCACTACGTTCTTGGCGTTCTCTGTCAGGTTTCTGTGGGTCAGCATGACTCCCTTGCTCTTTCCGGTGGTACCGGATGTAAAGAGGATGGCGCACAGTTTGTCCGGATCCAGCGTACAGGAAAAGCTGCCTGCATGCTTTTCAATCAGCCTGTGAAGGGAAAGCGCCTCTTCTGTATCCTCCTCATTCTGCATGGAGATGATATATTTCAGTCCCGGCACTGCCTCTTTGGCCATAGCAGCCACATCCCTGCGCAGTTCATCACAGATCAGCACGCTGATATCCGCCCGGTTCAGAAGCTCACACACATCCGCTGCCGGAAGCTGGGCGTCCAGGGGAACTACCACACAGCCGCTGTTGGCCGCGCCGAAATAGCCGACAATCCACTCATACGTAGTAGGGCCGATCACCGCCACATGGCTGCCCAGCATTCCCATTGCATCCAGCGCCCGGCTTACTGCCTGGCTGTCCTCCCACAGCTCCCTGTATGTTTTCGTAAGAATCTCTTTCTTTTTCTTATACCGGATAGCCGGACTGCCCTGATACGTCTCGGCGGCATAATCCAGTATGTCTTTCATAGTACTGATATCATTCATAGGACTGCTCTCCTTCCGCTTTACTCTTTTACGCTTTCCACGTAACGGACAGCCTCGCCCACCGTGCGGATCTCAGCGACCTCCCTCTCATCCACCTCAACGTCATACTTCTCTTCCAGTTCTCCGATCATGCTCATAAAGTCATAGGAGGTAAAGCCAAGATCCTCAACAAATCTCGTGTCTTCTGTAATACTGTTTTTATCTACATCCGCATATTCGCAGATTACATCTTTGATCTCTTCTAACATTTCCCTTTTCTCCTTCTTGATTTAAAGACGGTTCCGTCTATAGTTCATGAATACCGCTGCAGGCTGCTCCGGGCTGTATCTCCTTATGCCCAGTTGATGATCTCTTCCACGGTTCTGTTCGGATCTTCAATTCCCCTGAAGATAATCCGGCAGAGATAGTAGTAAAACTTCTCCAGATCTTCATAGGAAACCACATCGGTCTGATACTCAAAGTTAAAATTAATACCGTTGTCCCCAGGACGGTGCATGACAGTCAGATACAAAGCCTGGGCTGCTACGCCGTTGCTGTACCAGGCAGTTCTGTACTGAATGCCGTTTAAGCGGTCCAGCCCGTTGCTTGCCAGGGTCGCCGGCTGATACGTAAGGCTGAGCGGCTCATAAGTATGGCCCGGAAGATTTTTATAGTACTGCCCTCTGTAGTAGAAATATTCTGAGGGGCTGAAATTCGCGTGACGGAAAAACTGGTTCTGCCCGTCCCGGATAATCTTCAGACCTTCCATAAATGTATTGCTCTTCTTCACGGTCGTCATGAAGGGGAAGCAATGGATTCTGGTACCGCCGCAGTGCTTCTCCTTGAGAGTCGCTCTTCTCGCCACGGTTGTCACAATGGAGACATCATCATAATCATTAAACTTCTGGAAATACGTTCTCATTCCCATCATCAGAAGCGCTACCATAGACACATGATTCTGCTCACAGAACTCCAGAAGCCTTCTGGACGGGTCTGCCTCCAGAGAAAACACCTGAATGCTGGCGTCTACGTTGCCATTGGTATTCACAGCCGTCCGAAGATTCGGATTCCCCGTCTCTTTTCTGGCCGCCTCAAGGAGATCCCGGCCATGAAGCCCGTTGAATATAGGCTCCTTGGAGGCAATCAGCTTGTGGAAGAACTCCCGGTCTCTCTGCTGCGCCTTGCTTCCCGCCTCGTACTCCAAGTCTTTTTTCAGCTGCTCTATATAGGAAGACAGCTCCTTGGGATAGGGAATGCCTTCATACTTCATATTACAGTAAATCTCAATGACATCCTTCAGGAAGCAGATCAGAGACTGGGCGTCCATGGTCATATGATGTACCAGGAGGTAGATTCCCTGGAATCCGTCCGGAGTAATAATCATAACCACTCGGTTCAGAGGAGAGTCAAATTCCTGGAAGGGGGTAGAAGTCCACTCCCGCATCTTCGCTACCGCGTCCTCTTCTCTCCAGCAGTTAAAATCAAAAAACTCTATGGGGCGTTCTTCCCGGTCCGCTACATACTGCCATACGTTGCCCTCCTCGTCCTTCGTAAAGCGAAGCCGCATGGACTCACATCTGGCATATGCCTGATAAATGGCCTCCCGCAGCGCGCCAAAGTCCAAGCTCTGCTGAATCGTGACGCTGGTTCCGATGTTCATCAGCTGCTTTTTCGGACATGCCATTTGGGAAAAGAAGTGCAGCTTCTGTGCCTCAGTCAGAGGAAATAACTGTTTTCCGTTTTTTTCTTTCATCATAATCCTCCCTTGCGCCATCCCAAGAGAATTTCGGCGCATTCTGTACAGCCCGGTTCTGCCGGCGCTGTTTTTACTTTGAATTTTCTATATTCTGCCGTTCCTGAATGCTGTCCTGTATAATCGAATCTTAACCGCCGCGTTTCCCGCGGCAGAAACAGATCTGTTAAGAAATAAAATCTGTCAGTTCCTTTTCATAAAGCTCGGGATTTTTATAGTAGGCTTCACAGTGGCCGGCTCCCGGTATAATCACCAGCTTGGCGCTGGAAGCGCAGTTTCGGTAAATTTTCCTGCTCATCTGGCAGGGAACAAATGTATCCTTTTCTCCGTGAAGCAGAAGAATCGGCACCTTGGCTTTCTTGACTTCCTGGGAAGCATCGCATGTCTTCAGCCCGTATCCTGCCCGTTTCTGCATCATTTGTTCCGCGGCGGCCAGGATTGGATAAGCCGGGAGATGATACATACTGTGCAGAACATGTTCAAACACATCCCAGGCGCAGGTAAAGGCACAGTCTGAGATAATCCCTTTTACGCAGGCAGGAAGCGCAAGGCCGGACATCATCACAACCGTGGCCGCTCCCATCGACATGCCGTGGAGCCAGATCTCACAGTCCTCCCCTATCCGTTCCTGTATGTAGCGGATCCAGCACAGACCATCCTTCCGGTCCAGGGTTCCGAAGCCGATGTACGTTCCCTCGCTTTCCCCGTGGGCCCTCTCGTCAATCAGCAGGAGATTGTAGCCCCTGGGAAGATAATACCCCGACAGTCCCACGTAGTCATTCATTCCTTTGCTGGTATATCCGTGAAAACAGATGACCGTCTTCTTCCCTTCTCCAGGGAAAAAGGTACCATGGAGCTTCAGTCCGTCCTGAGAGGTTACATACACATCCTCATGTGGATGCGCCATCATCTTCTCCCTGCGCTCCTCCATCATCGGAAAATACTGGCTCCAGTCTGTACCCGACATCTTCATCGTCCGCTCTGTAGCAGCATGCTGCCGCAGAATCGTACGCCGGAAGAAGTAAGCTGCTACTCCATAGTCCAAAGCCGCCGCTGCCGCTCCGGCGCCTATCACGTATTTCATCCACTTCATAAAATCCCCCCTTGGCAGGTTGTCCCTGTTCCCTTATTTCGCTTTCTGGGTAAAATCCTTCAGCTTCAGAGCCTTGTCAAAGTCTCCTTCCACCTTCAGCCTGCCCATGGTAAAGGCAGCCACAGGATCGGTTTTCCCCTTCGCGATCTTCAGCAGGGTGTCAGCCGTAGTAGTGAAAAGAACATCCCGGTCATAATACTCATATGGCTCAATACTCAGCTTTCCGTTGGCTACCTCCGCGTAGAAAGCGCCCTCTGCTTCACCGGTTATATTGAACTGGTATGCAATATGCTCCTGAATGCCGCTGACATCCGCCTTCATAAAAAGATTCCGGATTTCCTCCACTAACTCTTCGTATGACATAAAATCCCTCCATTGTGTTTATGTATGTTATTTTTCGTCCTTTTTCGACCATCGGTCGATTCAAGACATTTTTAGATTACTACCGATTCGACCGCCAGTCAAGTTGCCTTTTGATTTTCTCCCTTTTTCACAAAAAGGGGAATTGTTCCCTTGCAAGAATACAGAGTATTTGCTACACTAGCCTCAAACTGAGACAGAACAAACGTTAACTTGACATCCTGGGAGGCTATATTAATGAAAGAAAACGGAAAAAAAGATTTAATATTGGATACTATGCAAAAACTCATAAGCGAAAAATCATCGCAGGCTATTTCAGTCAGCGACATTGCCCGGGAAGCCGGCATCGGCAAGGGAAGTATCTACTATTATTTTAAATCAAAGGAAGAAATTCTGGAGGCGGTCATTGAGCGGACCTACTCCAAAGCCATTGAAGAAAGCGAACGTCTCTTAAAAGTTTCTCACCTGGATGCCCTCACAAAGATGGAAATCATTTTCCGGGCCTGCCGGGATTCTTCCAGTGAGCTGCTTCGCCAGGAATCCTCCACTTTTCTGGAAATGCAGCAGAGCGCCCTGGTACACCAGCAGTACATCCGTATTATTATAAAGAAGCTTCGTCCCATTCTGGCGGATATCATCCGTCAGGGCAACCAGGAGGGCACCATGTACTGCGAGTCCCCCGACGAAGTGGCAGAGATCGCCCTGCTGATTCTGACGATTAAGTTTGACAATCAGCTTTCCCTGCAGCCCCCGGAGCAGATCCGCAAAACTCTGGATGTATTTATTTACATGCTGGAGACCAGCTTTCACATACAAAAGGGCCGTCTGGATTATATGCTGAATTCCGTTATATGATCTTTATGACACGTAAGAAGTTCGCTGGCGGACTTCTTTTTTAGAGATTTTTTTTAGATTTCTCTGATAGAATAGGACAAAGCAGATTTGTCACTGCTTTAAAGGGAGGCGTTTTATGAAACTGCTTTTAATTGAAGATGATCTGGCTCTCTGCCGTTCTCTGAAACCTCAGCTTGAGAAAGAAGGCTTTTCTGTAGATCTGTGCCACGATGGAGAAGAAGGGCTTTTTTATGTGCGGGAACAAGCCCATGATCTGGTTCTTCTGGATCGGATGCTGCCAGGGATGGACGGACTGAGCCTTTTAAAACAAATCAGAAAAGAAAAGCTGCAGGTTCCTGTGATTTTTCTTACAGCTCTTGGCGGGCTGGACGACCGGATCAGCGGACTGGACTGCGGCGCGGATGATTATATTATGAAGCCGTTCGCCTTCGGAGAACTCATGGCCAGAATCCGCTGTATTTTCCGCCGCCCTCCCAGTCTTACAGACCTCTCTTTGCTTTCCTACGGGGACTTATCCCTTCAGACAGAGCAGAGTCTGCTTTGCTGCGGACAGAAATCCTGCTCCCTTTCTCCAAGGGAGAGCGCCCTGCTGGGACTCTTTCTGCGCAATCCGGAGCAGGTTCTCCCCCGTTCCACCCTGCTGTCCAGAGTCTGGGGGCCGGATGCGGAAGTGGAGGATGGAAACCTGGACAACTATATCCATTTTCTCCGCCGCCGACTGAAATCTCTCCACAGCAGCCTGAAGCTGAAAACCGTCCGCGGAGTGGGCTACTGTCTGTCTCTCCAGGATTCTTCTGACTGAAAGGAGCGTCTATGTTTTACCGTCTGCATCGTCAGCTTACCTTTTTCTGCGCCTGTATTACAAGCATGATCTTTCTTTTTCTAGGCATTGCCTGCCTGGCGGCGGCAGAGTCCGGAATCCGCAGTCAGGAGGAAGCTGCTTTTCAAAAGGATTTGAATACTCTGTACCAAAGCCTTTCCTTCCAGAATACAATTTCCCATCAGTGGATCCGTCAGGCCTCCCACACGTATCAGTCCGTGATCCGGCTTCTAGATAACGGACATCCTCTTTTTTTCGGCGCTTTGAATGAAGAAGAGGACACCACGTGCCTGCTGGATCAGGCCCAGGAAACTGCGGCTTCCCAGTATGGCCTGAATCTGGAAAGCTTCTCTTCCTCCCAGATGGTAACCCGTCACGAAGAATTTACCATTAAGGGAGAGGACGGCGTTTCTTATTCTGCCTCGGCTGCCCTAATCCCCCGCCAGAAAGGGAACCTGGGAGTTCTGGTTCTGCATTCTCTTAAGCCCCTGGCTCTCCGCCTCAGGAATCTCAGGCTGACCTTCGCTGGAGCAGGCGCGGCCGCCGTCCTTCTTCTGGGAATTTTTTCCTGGCATTTTACAAAAAAAGTGCTGGCTCCTGTAGAAGAATCCAGAAAGCGCCAGACGCAGTTCGTAGCCTCTGCTTCCCACGAACTGCGCTCTCCCCTCACTGTGATTCTGACCACGCTCTCTGCGGTACGAAGCGGCATTCTCCCCAGGGACGACAGTTTTCTTGATACCCTGGAGAGCGAAGGCTCCCGGATGTCCCGGCTGATCACAGATATGCTGCAGCTGGCCAACGCTGACAGTCATAACTGGAGCATGTTTCCGGTTCCCACAGAGCTGGACACCCTTCTGCTCCAGACCTGGGAGTCCAATGAATCTCTGGCTTTCCAGAAAAACCTTGGCTGGGAAATCCGCCTGCCGGAAGAAGAAATTCCTCCCTGCTGCTGCGACCCGGAGCGAATCCGGCAGGTACTCTCCATTCTCATTGACAACGCCTTTTCCTATACGCCTGCCGGCGGACGGATTCTGCTGGAGCTGAAGGCCCAGGGTACTTATCTGTGCCTTACTGTAGCTGATAACGGTCCGGGTATTCCTGACAGTGAAAAGGCCGCTGTGTTCCAGCGTTTTTACCGTATGGATCAGTCCCGGAAAAGCAAATCCCATTTTGGCCTGGGACTTTCTATTGCCAGCGAGATTATTTCTCTTCACAAGGGGCAGCTTCTCCTGACCGATACTCCCGGAGGCGGCGCTACTTTTCAGATTCTTCTGCCCTGCTCCTGATAATTCTGCCGCAAATCCGTTGCGGATCCTTTCTTTCTATTATATAATACAATTACCTATAATAATTTAGTTTTTTCTAAAAATTCCGCCTGTCAGAAGGCGTCTCGCTGCCATTTGGCGGGAAGGAAAGAAAGGAGCAGGATGCATCCGCATCCCACACAAAACATGAAAAAGAAAAAATGGTTCCGCAGACTTCTGGCCGTCTCCCTTACGGGGCTTCTGGCTGTCTCCTCGCTTCTCCCGGTCCAGGGAGAAGAAACGGAAAGCTCTTCCCCGGAGCTTTCCAGGGTATCCGTCCATGATCCTTCTATTATAAAGGCCGAGGACGGCACGTATTACGTTCTTGGTTCCCACACTGCCTCCGCCAAATCGGAGGATCTGATGCAGTGGGAACAGGTAAATTTTGACTACGGCAATGTAGAAGATACCCCCTTCTACGGAAATCTTCTGGGAACTCTTGAGAAGCCCTTCCAGTGGGCCGGTTACGATGACGGTGACTGTGCCGGAGGCGGCTATGCCGTATGGGCCCCGGACGCCATCTGGAATCCCTACTATGAATGGGAGGACGGCAGCACCGGCGCCTATATGCTCTACTGCTGCACCTCTTCCACCTGGAGACGTTCCTGCATCAGCTACCTGGTATCAAAGACCTTTGAGGGTCCCTATGAGTTCGTGGATACCATCGTTTATTCCGGATTTACCAAGACGGGTGAACCGGACGGCAGCAGCTCCCGCGATACCAGCTGGGACAATGACTATCTGAATCTTACCGCCCTGATCGAAAAAGGTTCTGAAAACGGTGGTATTGACGAGATCAGCGAGAACTGGTTCGACGCCAGCGGCGGCTGGAATCACCTGTATGCTCCCAATGCCATCGATCCCAACCTTTTTTTTGACGCGGAGGGCGAAAGACTGTATATGTCCTACGGCTCCTGGTCAGGAGGTCTTTTCCTTCTGGAGCTTGACCGGGCCACCGGCGCTGCCATTTATCCCGGCGTCGACTCCACTGATGAAGTATCGGGGAATTTTGTGGACCGGTATTTCGGCGTTCACCTGGCCGGAGGAAACCACCAGTCCGGAGAGGCGCCCTACATTCAGTATGACAGCGAGACCGGCTATTATTATATGTATGAAACCTACGGCGGACTGACCGCTGAAGGCGGATACAATATGCGTCTGTTCCGCTCTGAGAATCCCACCGGACCCTATCTGGACGCAGCCGGAGGAAATGCCGCGGACAACGGTGAAAGCAACGATCTCTACGGCATCAAGCTTATGGGCAATTACTCCTTCTATGACCAGATCGGCAAGCGGGCCGCCGGACATAACTCCGCTCTGATTGATGACGACGGTTCCCGGTATCTGTTCTACCACCAGCGGTTTGACATGGATCCCCAGACAGAAGCCCACGAGCTGCGGGTACATCAGCAGTTTATGAATGAGGATCTGTGGCCGGTTACCGCTGTGTATGAATACAGGGGAGAGACGCCGGAGCATTATGAGGACAGCCAGGTAGTGGGCTCCTACGAGTTTATTAACCATGGCACGAATACAAGCGGAGAAATGCTCACCACACAGATGCTGACTCTGGAAGAAGACGGAACGGTATCCGGCGCTGCCTCCGGAACCTGGACGAAAACAGATTCCGGAAAGGGCTACGACTATGTAACCATTGAAATGAATGATGTCACATACAAGGGAATTTTCTTCCTCCAGCATAAAGAAAACTCAGATCCGGATCCGGTTATGACCTTCACGGCCATCGGAAACGACAATACCAGCATCTGGGGAAGTATGAGAGTAGTCTCGGAAACTCAATAAACAATTGAGAAAATTTGAGACTTAGTCAGAAAAGGGGGATGCTTGAGCAATCAGGAAAGACTTCAGAGTGTATAGCGAAGAACTACCGGTTGATACGGGCATAACTT
>DVGK01000150.1 GCA_018712785.1 Candidatus Choladousia intestinavium
GAAGAATGCGTAGCATACTTCCCATAGCATTTAAAGAGAAAGCCAGCGTCTTGAGGCGCAGCCAAGTAGGGCGGGCTTAGAGCCCGCGTCCCGAGCCACCCGTTTTACGGGTGGGGGCGACTTCATGACAAGCCCTTTGCTTTTATGCCGATCACCCGGATATCCGGGTAGCTGGCAGCAGAGAATACAGATCACCCCGCCGCTGGCTCAGAACCGGAAGCTCCCGGCGGATCTGATGAAGCCGCGGCAGATTGAAAGTTACCTGCAGGATTCCGGGGTCAGTACCCAGTTCTCCCAGAAGCGTTCCCCAGGGATCCACGGCCAGGGTATGTCCCCAGGAGCGGTAGGCGCTCTGAGGGTTTCTGGCAGGAGCGATTCCTGCTACATAGATCTGATTGTCTACCGCTCTGGAACGGAACAGAAGCTCCCAGTGGGCGGGGCCGGTGGTAGGGTTAAAGGCAGCCGGGACAAAGACTGCCACAGCGCCTTTCAGCGCCATGAGACGGATATACTCCGGAAAACGCAGATCGTAGCAGATGCAAAGGCCGATTTTTCCGAATTCTGTATCGAATACGGTCAGCTCATTCCCGGGGCTTAAGGTGTCGGATTCGCGAAAGAGCTGGCCGTTTTCAATGCTGACATCAAAAAGATGGGCCTTCCGGCATCTGGCCGCCTGCTCTCCACGTCGGTTAAAGACAAAGGAGGTATTATAAATCTTTCCCTCCGGATCTTTTTCCGGTATAGAACCGGCAATGAGCCAGACGCCGTACTTCCTGGCGAGACGGCTGCAGAATTCCCATACTCTCCCCCCGGCTTCTTCCGCGTAGACGGGGAAAGCTTCTGTCACGTAGGGGCAGCAGAACATTTCCGGAAGGCAGATAAAATCCGGAGCTTCCCGGGCCGCTTCCCGAACCGCCTTTTCTGCCGTTTCAAGGCTTTTTTCTTTTGAATCATATACGGATGTCTGAAGCAGCGCAGCTTTGATGCAGTTCATAATCCTTCACCTCCCGAAGGTTTTCTTTTATGGTATCATATGAGGAGGAGAAGGTAAAGAGCCGCTGCTTGGAGCAGCGACCCAAGGATTATAAAAAGGAGAATATACATGATTTATACCATGACTTTAAACCCATCTCTGGACTATACGGTAACAGTGAATTCCTTTCAGCTGGGAAGGACAAACCGGACGGCGGAGGAATTCCTTTTTCCGGGAGGCAAGGGGATCAATGTTTCCACAGTGCTGACTCAGCTTGGGATTCCCAGTACGGCTCTCGGGTTTCTGGGAGGCTTTACGGGAGATGAAATCCGCCGCAGGACGGAGGAGAGAGGCATCCGCTGTGATTTTATTCAGGTGAAGGATGGAATTTCCAGGATTAATGTAAAGCTGCAGTCCGTGGAAGGGACGGAGATAAACGGAAAAGGTCCGGTAATCCGGAAGGAGGAAAAAGAAGAAATCATGAAGAAGCTGGATCTTCTTCAGAGGGGAGACACCCTGGTTCTGGCGGGAAGCGTTCCCCAGGGAATGCCGGAATCTATTTACAGCGAGATGCTTTCTTATCTTCAGGGGAGGGAGATCCTCACTGTAGTAGATACCACCGGACCGCTTCTTCTTGCCTCCCTTGCCCATCGTCCTTTTCTTATAAAGCCAAATAATCATGAGCTGGGCGAGCTTTTTGGCGTCAGGATTGAAGAGAGGGAGCAGGTGATCCCTTACGCTAAAAAGCTTCAGGAGAGAGGGGCCAGAAATGTTCTGGTTTCGCTGGCCGGAAAAGGGGCAGTCCTGGCGGCTGAGGATGGAACTGTCTGCAGCCAAATGCCTCCCAGAGGAGAACTGGTGAACGGTGTGGGAGCCGGGGATTCCATGGTGGCAGGCTTTTTGGCAGGCTGGCAGAGTACAGGAGACTACCGGGAAGCTTTCCGTATGGGACTGGCTGCGGGGACAGCTTCCGCTTACTCGGAGCTTTTGGCCTCAAGAACGGAGATCCTGGAAATGTACAAAAGGGTGAAGGAGGAAGAGCATGCTGTTCTTTGAAAATGACTATGGAGAAGGAGCTCATGAAAAGATCCTGGAGGGACTTCAGAAGACCAACTATGAAAAACTGCCGGGGTATGAGACGGACTGCTACTGCGAGCGGGCCAGAAAAAAGATAAAACAAGCCTGCGGCTGTCCGGAGGCAGATGTGTTTTTTCTGGCAGGAGGGACGCAGACTAACGCGGTGGTGATCCGTTCCATGCTGCGTCCCTATGAGGGAGTGATCGCCGCCGGGACAGGACATGTAAGCAGCCATGAGGCTGGGGCGATTGAATACACGGGGCATAAGGTTCTGGAACTTCCGGACCATCAGGGAAAGATTGAGGCGGAGGAGCTGAAGGCGTATCTGAAGAAATTTTACGGAGATGAAAGCCACGAACATATGGTGTTTCCGGGAATGGTTTACATTTCCCATCCCACAGAGTACGGGACCCTTTACAGCAAACAGGAGCTGAAGGCGCTTTTTTCCATCTGCTGTGATTACCGGATTCCCCTCTATATAGACGGAGCCCGTCTGGGCTATGGCCTTATGAGCCGGGAGACGGATGTGACCCTGCCTTTTCTGGCAGAACACTGCCATGTATTTTATATAGGAGGAACCAAGGTGGGAGCTCTCTGCGGAGAAGCGGTGGTCTTTACGAAAAACAATACTCCGGACCATTTCATGACTCTTGTAAAGCAGCAGGGAGCCCTGCCGGCCAAAGGCAGGCTTCTGGGCGTTCAGTTTGACGTTCTGTTTACGGAGAATCTTTATACAGAGCTGGGGCGCCGGGCCATAGAGACGGCAGAGCTTCTGAAAGAGGCTTTTCGGGAAAACGGATATACCTTCTATCTGGAGTCCCCTACTAACCAGCAGTTTATACTGCTGGAAGATGTACAGGCGGAGCAGCTTTCCAGGGAGGTAAGCTTCAGCTTCTGGGAGAAGCCGGACGCGACCCATACAGTAGTACGGTTTGTCACAAGCTGGGCCACCCGAGAAGAGGATATTGAAAAGCTGAAGCAGCTGCTGCGGAAGTATAGAAAAAATGATGGCTGAACCGCAGATCAGCCTGAGGGTTCTGCGGCGGCAGAAAAATCAGGAGGCAGGGGGCGTAATGGGAAGAGTGAGAATGAAGGAAGTCCCTCTTCCCACTTCGCTTTCAACTGCAATCGTGCCTCTGTGAAGGCGCACAATATATTTTACGATAAAAAGACCCAGGCCAAATCCCGCGGAATCGGACCGGCTTTTGTCAGAACGGTAGAAACGGTTCCAGATTTTGTCCAGATTTTCTTCCGGTATTCCGATGCCGTCATCCGAAACGCGGATGCAGGCGTTTTTCCCTCTCTGTTCCAGAAAGATTTTTATATAGCCTCCGGTGCGCCCATACTGAATTCCGTTGTCGATCAGGTTGATGAAAAGCCGGAAGAGAAGCTCTGTATTTCCCTGGATCACCGGCGGCTTCAGATAATTTTGAATTTCGATACGGATTTCCTTCTGGGCGGCCTTTCCGGCAAGCTCGTCAGCCGCGGATTCTGCCAGAATTTCAAGATCCACCTCCTCAAAGGAAGGATGAAATCCGGTGCTTTCGGCCCTGGCAATGTTCAGGAGGTGAGATACCAGCTGGGACATCTGGAGAGCTTTGGCCTGGATGCAGAGAAATTCCTTCCGAACCTCCGGACTCATTTCCAGCTCCGCCAGACTGTACTCACAGTGAGAAAGAATAATGGAAACCGGCGTGCGCAGCTCGTGGGCGGCGTCGGAAGAGAATTCCTGCTCCCGCAGAAACTGCTGCTCCAAGTGAGTCAGCATCTTATTGAAGGTTTCGGTCAAATGAAAGAACTCGTCCTTTATCCCGGATTCCGGAAGACGGAGGGAAAGATCGGAGGAGTCTGTGATTTCATTGACAGTATTTGTGATGACCGATACAGGATGCAGAGACCGCTGTACCAGTCTGAAGCCCATAAAAGCGGTAAAGAGAATTAAAAGAGGAAGGACGAAGGTAATGAGCAGCTTCAGCCTCTGAATCATCAGTACAATAGAGCTGAAGGAGTGAATCCCCCGGATCCACAAATCAGAGCCGTCCGGCAGAGAAATTTTCTCATCCAGGATAAACCAGCTGTCCTGTCCCGTCTGCACAGTCTGTATCTCACTTTCCTGAAAAGGAATCTCCAGAGAAAAGGAATCCGGGAGAACGCCGTTAATAAAGTTAAATTCTTCATCGTAAATACTCAGAAGAACCCCGTCGTCATAATAAGACACGTAGTCCTGTCTGGGGAAATGCTCCGGATAGCGAAGCATCTCCTCCTGAAGATCCTTGACTTCGTCCTGCAGCTCAGCCTTGATCATATCCTCACTGTAAAATTCCGATGAAATAAATACGCCCCCAAGAACCGCGGCGAATACGAGTGTAAGAATCAGAGTATACCAGCAGGTAATTTTGAATTTAATCGAATGAGGCTTCATTATTCCGGTTCCTCCAGGCGATAGCCCTGTCCGCGGATGGTGCGGATCATTTTATGTTCATATCCATCGTCAATTTTTTTCCTGAGATAGCGGATATATACGTCCACGATATTGGAGCCGCCCTCAAAGGTACTGTCCCAGGCACGCTGAGACAGCTGATCCCTGGAAAGAAGGATGCCGGGGTAGTGCATCATATATTCCAGGAGCCGGAACTCCTTGCTGGTAAGAGTTATGGGATTTCCCTGCCGTGTCACTGTCTTGCTTACTGTATCGATTTCCAGATCGCCGACTTTTAGAACCGAGGTAAGCTGGCTTGAATTTCTTCTGACCAGTACCCGGATCCGCGCCAGCAGTTCCTCATAAGAAAAAGGCTTGACCAGATAATCGTCGGCGCCGCTGTCCAGTCCCCGCACCCGGTCTTTGATATCGCTTTTCGCCGTCAGCAGCAGCACCGGCGTGGAGATGTTCCGCCGGCGCATCCATTTCAGTACGCTCATACCGTCCATTTTGGGCAGCATAATATCTAAGAGAACCAGATCATAGGAATAAACAGATAAAAAATCCAGAGCGGTTTCCCCATCGCCGCAGGCATCAACAGAGTATTCTTTTTTCAGACGTTTCTCCAGAATATCCCGGAGCTCTTTCTGATCTTCCACAAATAAAATTTTCAAAACTCACAGAACTCCTTTATTTTTTAATGTTATTCTAATTTTCATGTTGTATTATTTTACCATAGAGAGAAAGGAGGTTAAAGAGTTATGACCAAGAAAAAAACAATTTTATCGTTATTGTTTGCCGTTCTGGTTCTGACCGTGGGATTTGGCGCTTTAACCGCCAGTGCCCGGGATGTCAAGCCCAGGAGGGTGAGCATAACAAGATCTTCGAAAACCTTATATGTAGGAGGCACGTATGAGATCCAAACCAGGACGTCCCCCTCGGATTCGGATGACGACTATCTGTACTGGTCCATCGTAAGCGGGAAAAATGTGGTGCGGTTTACGGATAAGGACCGTTATGATGATGACATCAAAATCAAAGCCTTAAAAACTGGTACAGCCAAGATCCGCTGCCGCATCAGAGGAACGAGAAAGTATGACACCATCACAATTAAGGTAATCCGCAAAAAATACACATATGCTTTTTACCGGGTGGGGAGTACGACTAAGACCGTTGAGGTCGGAGATGACTTTGAACTGAAAGTAAAGAAAACCAGCGGACTTAAGGACAACGATCTGAAGTGGAGCATCAAGAATAAAAAGATTCTGAGGTTTGATGATCGGGATATTACGGATGATGAGGTGGAACTTGAGGCAAGACGCACCGGTACAACTTACGTAACCTGCTATAATAAGAAAACAAAAAAGAAAATCAATTATAAGATCAAAGTCATCCGGGAGAGAGATGACGATGACGACGATGATGACGATCGCTATGACCGGGATGACCGGGACGATGATGACGACGACGATGATGATTAAGTAAAGAAAACACAGGGTATCGTGAAATCCAGGAGATGGATGAAAGGATGCCCTGTGTTTTTACTGGATGCGTTTAGATTCTTCCCAAAAGCTTGTGTGATGAGTTCGTTAATAATAAACTATCGGCAGTAGTATCTGCGCTGGAGCAGCTCCATAGATTTGGATTAGGAGCCTGCAGGTACAGGTTTCATTTATCAGAAATCATAAACAGCCAGACGCAGAGAATTATTTGGAAGAAAGGGCAATACTTTAAATGAAAAAATGGATTTCAGCGGACTAATTGGAACAATCGAATATGAAGGCGATTTGACACCGTTTGCCCCCTGGCTGAATGCGGCGCAGAAACTTCATATCGGGAGAAATACTACTTTTGGGCTGGGAGAGATACAGGTTTATTTTGTATAAGTTTTGTTGCTTAATATTGAGATTAAGGCTACGTGCCAATAGCTGTTAGTGATATTTTAATAAAACAGCAGTGTAGAGCTGTCTCGTGCGAAAAGGAAGCAGACATAAAGTTCCTGGGAGATTCGCACCACAATATTGAGAAAAAATAAGAAGAGAATAAGAAGAGTAAGGAAGTCGGACTTGCGCTGTAAGAATTATATTGGTATAATTGTATAAATAATAGTAAAAAATATAAAGAAATTTATGGATGATTGCCGTCGTTCCCTACGCGGGGAACGTGGATTGAAACACCAGGATGGAGAGGGGCAGAACAACTACAACAACGTCGTTCCCTACGCGGGGAACGTGGATTGAAACGTCATTCTCTTCATATTTTTCCTCCTTCTCCCTATGTCGTTCCCTACGCGGGGAACGTGGATTGAAACTTCTCCCAATCCGCGTCTGTTTTTGGCATCCGCGGTCGTTCCCTACGCGGGGAACGTGGATTGAAACCCCGGAACAAATTTATCCGTAGAATGGAGGGCTGTCGTTCCCTACGCGGGGAACGTGGATTGAAACGCTTACTCGGATGGCATTCCATATAACTGATAGCGTCGTTCCCTACGCGGGGAACGTGAATTGAAACCGCTAAAAAGCCCGGAACCGGCAACTAATTCCCCTGTCGCTCCCTACGCGGAAGCGGATGGAAAAATGCTTCTCCACAGACTGGATTTAAAAGAGATATGTATTCCCACCGGTTCAGCATGTGATTCGGTAAACACGCAGGTTTCTCATGTGATAAAGGCAATAAAAGTTCCGGATGAATATGCGGAGGGAACTATAAGAATAACATTCGGTATTGATAACAGAGAAGACGAAGCAGCCCGGGTTTCAAAAACAATCGCTACTGTACTGGGTAAGGGCGGCTTGCGGAACATTCTATGAGAAGCTTAAGGTGGAAGTCCTTTTGCTTGCCTGACTGGAAGGGGAGGCCCAATCTCCCCATCCGGCCGGGCAAGAAATTGATCACTGAGTCCGGATATCTTTTTTCTTAAGATACAGAATGCTGATGCCGGCGAACAGAAGGAAAAACAAAAAGAGACTTACAAAAAAGGGAAGAAGGTCAGCGGAAAGCTGATCTTCATTTCTGTTGGAGTTCATGCCAAGCACCATCAGAGAATAGGGCCAGTACATGCTGAGTCCCTTGTTGGCTGCAAGAAAGCCTATGATACTTCCGCAAAGGGCGATGCCAATGGGAACCGCGAAGCTTCGGATGACCATAGAGAGAAGCAGCTGCAGTGTCCCTACGGCTCCCGCGGCCAGGGTTCCCCGGAGAAGCCAGAAGAGGATTTCTGCCGGAATAAATCCCGGAAGCCCGGACAGCTTTCCGCAGATAAAGAACAGAACGCCCAGCCAGGCCTGGGTAATCAGAGTCACCTTGAAAATGATGACCAGCTTTCCGAAGAAAAGATCGCCCACATGTACAGGCATGGTCATGATCATGTTCCAGTTGTGATTCAGGTGTTCCAGGCGCCACAGATAGGAGGCGTAAAGGGCGATCAGAGGTCCGTAAAAGATGCTGGCGTAAAACAGGGACAGCTGAGTCCACAGGGAATACCAGCCGCTTTTCAGAAGCTCAAGATTCTGAAGGTAGTTAAAGGTGCCCATGATGGCGGGAATAATAGGGATCAGAAAACAGGCGCTCCAGATCACCGAGCGGCGGAGTTTTTGATTTTCACATTGAATGCAGCGGTACAGCATGGCTTAAACCTCCCTCTTCTTTTTGAAAATATACAGTTCCAGAAAAAACAGCAGAACGGCTGCCGCCAGAAATCCCAGAAAAAGTTCCACAGGGAAATCCCGGTAATAATAGACCCAGGTATCTCCCTGAGAGGCCACGGCGCCCTGGGAGAAAATGCTGAAGTATCCCCAGATGATCAGCATGTTGATCTCTTTTGGGAAAAACATGGAGAACAGCCCCAAAAAAGTGCCGCCAAGGCCTGCGATCAGCGGCAGGATCTGATTGTCGCACAAAAGGGAGAGAAGCTGCTGGATTCCCAGAATCACGGCGCCAACGGCGGTGATGGATAGGAAGTGAAACAGAAAAATGGAAGGATTTTCCGGGAACGTAAAGTGAAGGAGTCTTCCCAGGACAAGCACTGCCAGCGTCTCCCCGCCTGTGAAAAAAATCAGATATTTCAGACCGGAAAGATATTTAATTACATAGAAAGTCCCGGGACGTTCCAGGGTAAAAAGCAGCTTCAGAGTATTTCCCTTAATTTCAACATCGCACAGTCGGCTGGCCAGGACGGCTGCCATAACAGGAATAAAAATAGCGTTGGTCAGCATCAGAGAGTACATGGTGATGGCGTATCCCATGGGAAGTTCCTCCGGCTTCAGGGAAGTAAAGACGCGCCCAGCCCAGAGAAGCAGAATCACAAGAAAACCCAGGGGAACCAGCCAGAGCCTGCGGTATCTGCATTTATATGATTCAGCCTTGACGAAAGAAGCGAATCCGGTTTTTTTCATAAACTCACCTGCTTTCCGGTTAATTTAAGGAAGATATCCTCCAGGCTCAGCTGAAGCTCTTCCAGGCGGAGGAGTCCGATCTGGTTTTCAAAAAGCAGCCTGCCGCACCGGAGGATCCTGGCGTCCTCTGTGGTGTCCAGGATCAGTGTGCCTGAAGCGGCATCCAGGGAAATCTCCATCCCCGCCTTCTTTAAAAGGGCGAAGGCCTCCGGGTTATTGGTAGTCGTCAGCTTCATTTTCCCGCGGCTGTGAGCGTGAAGGCTGGACAGAGGGGCCTGAAAGATCAGTTCCCCGTGGTTAATGATTCCTACATGGGTCGCCATCTGATCCATCTCACTTAAAAGATGGCTGGACACCAGAATGGTGATGCCGTACTGCCGGGGAAGGGAGCAGATCAGTTCCCGCATTTCCTGGATGCCTGCCGGGTCAAGACCATTGGTCGGCTCATCCAGAAGAAGGAGCTTTGGATTTCCCAGAAGGGCTGCGGCCAGTCCCAGACGCTGCTTCATCCCCAGAGAGTAATTTTTCGCCTTTTTGTCCTGCTGATTCTTCATGCGGACAATTTCAAGCACCCGGTCAATCTCTTTTTCATCTGTGCCTTTCAGACGGCATATAATCTGAAGATTCTCCCTTCCGCGCAGGTGCCCGTAGTAAGAAGGAGATTCGATCAGGGAGCCTGTATGCCGGAGAATTTCCAGACGGTTGGCAGAGGTCAGTTCCCTTCCTATCATCCGGATGGAACCGGCGCTTGGCTTTACCAGACCCAAAAGCATTTTCATAGTGGTGGATTTCCCAGCGCCGTTTGGCCCCAGAAAGCCGTAAACACTGCCCTCGGGGACGTCAAGATTCAGATTTTTTATTACGCTTTTTTTCCCGTACTGTTTTGTAAGGGATTTTGTAGTAATGATCATTCCCATAAGTTTCTTCCTTTCCTGCTTATTTGATAAGCTGATTTTATCCTCCGGGGCTTACGGCAAGCTGAAACAAGCCTTATTTTTACCTTAATTACGAAAACTTTTTTTGGGGAGAAGACAGATGCGTGCTATAATAGCCACAGCATGAAGCTCTGAGGGGCTATCAATCATGACAAGCCGGAGCCTGTACAGCGCTCGTTCGGCTGTTTCAGGAGAAAAGAGGGAAATGATGAATCTGTATAACAGCAAAATTTTAATTATAGATGACAACAGAGAGCTGGGGGAAATGGTGATGCGAATTCTGAAGCGGAGCGGCTATCAGACCGTTCTCTGGGCTGGTTCCTGCATTCAGGGAATGACTGTTTTTAAGGAGGAACAGCCGCAGCTGGTGCTTCTGGATGTAATGCTGCCGGACGGGGACGGTTTTTCTCTGTTTCGGAAAATCCGGGATCTGGCGGAGACGCCGATCCTTTTCCTCTCGGCAAAGGATGAGGACAATGACCGTCTCTTTGGGCTGGGACTGGGAGCGGACGATTATATAACGAAGCCCTTCCTTCCGCAGGAGCTGATTCTCAGAGTGGGCGCGGTTCTCAAGCGGACGTATTTTTCCCAGGGCATGCAGGTGGCGCCGGCAAGAGAGGAGCGGCTGGTTCTTGGAAAGCGGACGGTTTCCTTCGCGGACGCTACAGTTTCCTGGGAGGGGAAGAGCGTGTCTCTTACGGCCAAGGAGCTGCAGCTGCTGAAAAAGCTCAATGAGAACCGGGGAAACATTGTTACCTTCGACGCGCTGTGCTTCTCTGTGTGGGGCGATCCCTATTATGGATATGAGAATACGCTTATGGTCCATATCCGCCATCTGCGGGAAAAGATCGAAGAAAATCCATCTTCTCCCCAGTGGATTCTCACTGCCAGAGGATTGGGCTACCGGCTGGCCGGGGAAAAGAAATCCCTTTAAGAAAGCGGAAAGGGGAGAAACGCGAAGTGAAAAGCTTATTTCGGATTGTGAGACGATACACCCTGAACGCTGTGCTGATTACTTTGGCTATACTGTCCTTTAACGTAGGGACGCTGATTTTTATTTCCTATAACGTGGGAAAAGAAAACGAGAAGACAGGCACCCTCAGTGAGATGCTCTCTGCTGTCTCACAGGGTTTTGAAGAGCAGGAGGGAAAGTATATTCTCTCAGAAGCAGGGTATGAGACTCTTAAGGAGAGAGAATATGAATGGGGCATGCTTCTGAATCCGGAGGGAGAGATTGTGTGGGAGTGGAACCTTCCGGAAGAGTTTCCCAGAAAGTATACCCTGACAGATGTGGCGGGCTTTACACGCTGGTATTTTAAGGATTATCCGGTGCGGGTATGGGGAGAAGACGGGAACCTTCTGGTGATCGGAATGCCAAAGAATTCTACGGTAAAGCTGAATCTGGAATATCCCTATGACTCAATCCGAAGCCTTCCCGCCCTGATAAAGATTTTTCTGGCGCTGAATCTTTTCCTGCTGCTCCTGGTGGCTTTCTGGCTGGCTTTCCGGTTCTACAGATCCTTAAAACCGGTGGCTGAGGGAATCGACGCCCTGGCAGAGAGAGAATACACGGTAGTACCGGAGCGGGGCGTGACAAAAGAGCTGGCACAGAAGCTGAACAAGGCTTCCCACATCCTTCAGATACAGGAGGAGAAGCTGCAGCAGAGGGACGATGCCAGAACCACCTGGATCGCAGGCGTCTCCCACGATATCCGGACACCGCTGGCGCTGATTCTGGGGATTTCCGATGAACTGTCCGCCGATCCGGGGCTGAATGAAAGCCAGCGCCGGTCAGCAGAGCATATTAAAAATCAGAGTCTGCAGATCCGGCAGCTGATCGCGGATTTGAATCTGACCTCAAAGCTGGAATACAATGCGCAGCCTCTGCGGAACTCTCAGTACGGGCCGGCGGCCCTGGTCCGGGAGGTTGTGACGGAATATTACAACAGCGGACTGGATGAAACGTATTCCATACAGATTCACAGCGGGCCGAAAGAGGAAGAGCTCCGCCTGGAAGGAGACACGGCTCTTCTGAAGCGGGCTCTGCAGAATGTGATCGGCAACAGCATACGCCACAATCCCCTGGGAGCTGAGATTGACATCTGCCTGAAAACAGAGAAGGACATGCTGATCTGGGACTTTATAGATTCGGGGAACGGGATCCCCGGGCGGGTGGCCAAGCTGGTCAACCAGAACCGGCAGGAAGCGGATATCCACATTATGGGACTGAGAATTGTCCGGCAGATTCTCACAGCCCACGGCGGGAAGCTTACCTTCCCCATGAACGGAAAGGGAACCTACGGTGTCCGGTTCCTTCTGCCCCTGAAAGGCGGCTATTCTTTCTGAAAAACGGAGACGTGGAATAGGGGCTGCGGCGCGGCGTTTTTAGTGCTGGCGGATTCTGTCAGACCTGAAACGAGCGTCCGTCCAGAGGCAGACCGGCCAGAGTGGAAAGCCTTACGAGGCCTGCGGTGGCAATGGAGACTGTGCTTTCCACGTGGATAAAATCCGTTACGCCCCGGTCAAAAAGGATATTTGCCTGGGCCGGGAATTCTTCATCTCCGTCCCAGAAGAGAAAGCGCACGGGAATACATTCAAAAGCCTTCAGCTGATAACCGGCGTCGGAATAGGGAAGGATCAGACCGCCCAGGGATTCACAGGCATTTTTAAGCTCCCGCACATGTCCGGAGAAGGTTCTGGCAAAGGGGAGGAGATTTCCTCTTACAAAGGCGGGGCCGAAGGGCCTGGCGTCCTTCAGCTCCTGGAAGGGAACCCAGTCTCCGGTCAGGGCGGCTCCTTCTTTGGCATACGCCAGAAGGGTGTAAATATTCAGACGGATAGTGGCGGGAACCTTTCCCTCCTTCCCTATCTCCCGTATTTTTCCGGTACTTTTTTCAATTCCATATTTTATGCCGAAATGGCGCAGGGTCAGATATTCCCCCTCGGACGTCAGCTCCGGCACACGCTTTAAAAGCAGCTTGGGATCCATCTCTAAAAAACGGCGGCTCCATTCGTCGCAGATCATTTCATAATTAGATACTTTCTGTTCATTCATAATTTCCTCCAGAATACGGTTTTAAATTTCAAATGTTTCTGTGTGATGTAAATTCTACCATGAAGGGAGACTTTCAGCAAGAAAGGGAACAATAAGAAATGTGGTTATAATTAAATATTTAAGATAGGAGATTAAAGATGGTAAATTCTGAATATTTAAGCATAATACACAAAAATCTATTTTTAAATTCACGAAAATACACAAAAATACGGTTTTAAAATACAAAAATATTGACAAATCAGAGGG
>DVGK01000151.1 GCA_018712785.1 Candidatus Choladousia intestinavium
GGTTTTTATATCTTCTAGACCGTGTCGTCTTATCACTTTGCTCAAACAAGAGTTTGTCTAACATATGTTCGGTGAACTCTTGTTTTCTTTTGATTCTTTAAAGCTCGGAATTTCCTATAAAGTAAAAAAACCGCCTCCCTTCCCTTTTGGGAAGAGAGACAGTTCTCTTATTTCTCGATGGATTATTTACCGAACTGGCAGTCGTTGTTTCCGCTGTCGGTGGTCCACATCTCGATCATGTTGATCGGGTCGTTGAAGTCAGCGATCCAGCCGTTGCGGGCTACATCGTAGTTGCCGGCTTTACGCTCATTCAGGAATACGTTCCAGTCAACCGTCTCGATGGTCAGGTTCGCGCCGATTACAGCGAAATCCTGCTGAAGCGCCTCGCCGATAGCCACGTTGGACTCACCCTCGTTAGTCAGATAGGTGAAGTTCAGAGGCGTGCTGTCAGAAAGGGTTCCGTCTTCGTTGAACTCAAATCCGGCTTCGGTCAGAAGGGCTCTCGCCTCTTCCAGGTTTGCCTCATATGCGTCATAGGAAGGATCGTAGTATCCTACCGCTTCCTCGCAGGGATAGGTGTAAGCATCGTCGTTCTGACGGAATACACCGCCGTTTCCATCGTTCATACCTGCAGGAATAAAGGTGTTGGCCGGAACCTGTCCGGTCTGGCCGATGTTCTCACAGATGAACTCACGGTCAACCAGGAGAGCCAGGGCTCTTCTCATGGCGTTGGCCTGCTCCGGAGTCTTGCCTTCAAAGAGCGGGCTGTTTACATTAAAGGAAACATAGTAGGTACCAAGCTGGTCAACGATGTGGCATTCCGGATTCTCCAGAAGGGAAGCTACCTCATCGGTTGGGATCGTATCGGCAAAGTCGATGTCTCCCGCTTCATAAGCGGCGTAGATCGCGGTAGCGTCCTCGCTGAGCATTACATGGATCTCCTCGATTTTCACTTCGTCCGCTCTGTGGTAGTTGGGGTTCTTTACGTAAACCATGCTCTCGCCGTGGTTCCACTCCTGAAGGGTATAAGCGCCGCTGGTAACGAATCCGGCCTCCTGGCACCATGCGCCGGGGGTCTCTTCCCATCCTTCCGCGCCTTCTACACTCGCCTGGGGAACTGCGTAGTATGCGGGGAACGCGCACAGATCCAGGAAGTATACGCAGGGAGCAGCCAGATTTACGGTCAGGGTCTTGCCGTCTTCGCTGGCTGTCACGTCAAGCTGGTCATCAGCCGTTCTGGCGATTACGTCAAACATGTAGGAGTAGTCCGCAGCGGTCTGAGGATCTGCCGCGCGCTTCCAGGAATATTCAAGATCCTTGGCGGTCAGGGGTGATCCGTCGCTGAACATCAGGCCGTCCTTCATGGTAAAGGTATAGGTCAGGCCGTCCTCGCTTACCTCATAGCTCTCGGCAAGATCCGGAACCACCTGTCCCTCCGCGTCGTAAGCAAAGAGTCCGCAGAAGCTGTTTACCGCCAGGCAGGCGCCGTCTACAGTGGAGTTCAGAGCGGGATCCAGCTTGTCCGGCTCGCTGGCCAGATTCAGGCTCAGCGTAGTATTGTCGCCGAAATCCGCGAACATGAAATATTTGAATCCGTAGAGATTGCTGTAGATGCCGGTCAGGCCGTCTCTCTGAAGATAAATGTCATTGTAGTAGTAAAGGGGAAGGATCGCTCCTGTCTCCATCAGCATATCCTCTGCCTCATGGAGCAGCGCTTCACGCTTTACTGTGTCGGTCTCTACGCGGATCTGCGCGACCAGATCGTTGTAGTGCTGCCAGTCGGGAGCTGCCTCTGAAGATTTGTGCGCTTCTTCACCTGTAACGACTGCTTCCTCTCCGGCTGCTTCTGTCTCTGCAGCCGCCTCAGTCGCTGCAGCCGCATCCTCTGCCGCTTCGGTTTGGGCAGCCTCAGTGGCTTCTGTCTCTGCCGCTTCAGTCTGGGCAGCCTCAGTAGCTTCTGTCTCTGCCGCTTCAGTCTGGGCAGCCTCGGTGGCTTCTGTCTCTGCCGCTTCGGTTTCCTCTGCCGCCTCGGTCTCAGCCGCCGCTTCCGTAGCAGCTTCTGTGGTTTCCTCAGCGAACGCGGAAGATACCGGCGCAATGGCAGTAACTGCAGCTAATGCCAGAGCCATAAGTTTCTTCTTTTTCATACTTTCTACCTCCGTATAAAGTTTTTTGCAGCTTTTAGCCGCGTTTAGTTTAAAGGATTTCTCCTGCAAACTCGTCCTCAGCCGCCGTCTCCGGCGAACATGGTTAGTATACCACTATTTATTCCAGCATGCAACAAAATGTCCGCTGCCTCTATCTTCCAACGGCGGGCACTCCTTCCCGCACCGCTCTGTGGCGTATCTGCATCTGGAACGGAACGCGCATCCGGTAGGCATATTCATAGGACTGGGCACATCACCTTCCAGAATGATTCTGTGCTGGTTTCTGGCTGTCTTCGGATCCGGAATCGGCACGGCGCTTAAAAGTGAAACGGTGTACGGGTGCCGGGGATGCTCATACACTTCATCCGCGTCTCCGATCTCTACGATCTTACCCAGATACATGACCGCGATGCGGTCGGAAATATGCCGCACAATCAGCAGGTCATGGGCGATAAAAAGATAAGCCACGCCCAGCTTGTGCTGAAGATCCTCAAACATATTCACCACCTGTGCCTGAATGGACACATCCAGCGCGCTTACCGGCTCATCGCAGACGATAAATTTGGGATTTACCGCCAGGGCCCGGGCGATGCCGATTCTCTGGCGCTGTCCGCCGGAAAACTCATGAGCGTATCTTCTGGCATGCTCCGCGTTCAGTCCTACCAGTTCCATCAGGTGCAGGATCTTTTCCCGGCGCTCCTCTTTGGTCTTGTAAAGCTTATGCACGTCCAGAGGCTCCCCGATGATATCCTCCACCGTCATTCTCGGGTTCAGGGAAGAATACGGATCCTGAAACACCATCTGCATTTCTTTCCTGAGGGACAGCATATTCTGTCGGGTCACTTCTTCCCCGTTAAAATAGATCTTGCCGCCGGTGGGCTCATAGAGCCGGAGCAGAGTCCGTCCCACCGTCGTCTTCCCGCAGCCGGATTCCCCTACCAGCCCCAGCGTCTCTCCCGGCTTAATCTGAAAAGAAACTCCGTCTACTGCCTTAAGATACGTTTTCTTCATAAAGCCGGTGTTGATGGGAAAATATTGTTTTAAATCTTTTACCTCAATCAGGTATTCACTGCTCATGCCTTCGCACCTCCTGCCTGTTCTTCCGCCATCTGCTTGATATTCATCCAGCAGGAGGCTTTATGTGTGTCGCTGAGGGCAAGCTCCTCCGGCTTCTCCTCCAGACAGATCTTCATAGCCTGGTCGCACCGGCTGCAGAAGGCACAGCCCTTGGGCATATTCAGAAGATTGATGGGCGTCCCGCTGATGGGTACCAGCCTCTCCTTGCTGTTGTTCACATTGGGGATGGAGCGCAAAAGGCCCTTGGTATATTCGTGTCTCGGATCATAAAAAATATCATCCGCTGTACCCCGCTCACAGACGCCGCCTCCGTACATAACAATAATTTTGTCGCACATATCCGCGATTACGCCCAGATCGTGGGTTACCATGATAATCGCCATACCAAGTGTTTTCTGAAGCTCCTGCATCAGTTCCAGGATCTGCGCCTGGATCGTTACGTCCAAAGCCGTGGTAGGCTCATCGGCAATCAGGATATCCGGCTCGCAGGCCAGAGCCATGGCGATCATGACTCTCTGGCGCATTCCTCCTGAGAGCTCATGGGGATACTGCCTGATCCGGCGTTCCGGCTCGTTCACGCCCACCAGCTTCAGCATTTCCACCGCCCGCTCTTTTGCCTGGGCGCGGTTTTTGTCCGTATGAAGAAGGATCGCTTCCATCAGCTGATTGCCCACGGTAAACACAGGATTTAAGCTGGTCATAGGATCCTGGAAAATAATGCTGCATTTTTTCCCCCGGAAGGACGCCATCTGTTTTTTGCTGTATTTCGTAATATCTTCTCCCCGGTAGAGCACCTGTCCGGAAGTGACTCTTCCGTTCTCCGCCAGGATCTGCATGATGGAGTAGGCTGTCACACTCTTTCCGGAACCGGATTCTCCTACGATTCCCAGCACTTCTCCTTCCCGGAGATTAAAGGACACGCCGTTCACCGCCTGCACCTCTCCGGAATCTGTGGTAAAGGAAGTGTGGAGATCCTTCACTTCCAGTAAATATTCTCTCTTCTCTTCCGCCATCGCGCTACCTCCTCAGTTTCGGGTCAAAAGCATCCCGCAGGCCGTCGCCTAACAGGTTAAAGGCCAATACAATCAGACAGATCATCACCGCCGGGAATACCAGCTTATAGGGGTAGCTCTGAAGTCCCTCTCTCGCCGCGTTGGCCAGGGAACCGAGGGACGGCATGGGAGCCTGCACGCCCAGGCCCAGGAAGCTTAAGAAGCTCTCTGTAAAGATCGCCGAAGGGATCTGAAGGGCCGTGGAGATTATGATCACGCTGATGCAGTTGGGCAGAATATGCTTCCGGATGATCCGGCCAGGCTTCGTGCCGATGGCTCTGGCCGCCAGAATATACTCATTCTCCTTTACGGAAAGGATCTGTCCGCGGACCAGGCGGGCCATGCTGACCCAGTACAGGAATCCGAAAACCAGGAACAGAGACAGCATGTTGGTTCCGATCTTGTCGAACACCGTCCCCTCGATCACCGGTCCCAGGGTCTCCTTCAGAACCACGGACAGAAGGATCACCATCAGCATATCCGGCAGCGAATATATGATATCCACAATACGCATCATAATCAGGTCCGTCTTCCCCCCCACATAGCCGGATATACTTCCGTACAAAAGTCCGATCACCAGCACGATCAGGCTGGCGAACAGGCCTACCAGCAGGGATACTCTGGTTCCGTAGAGAACCCGGACAAAGTAATCCCGGCAGAGCTCATCGGTTCCAAGGATGTGCGGGAAAAGCTCCCCCCCCTCATCGATGTATCTCTGCTCTGTCTCAGACCAGGTAAAGGGCGCCAGATTCTTGGCCCTCTTGTCTCTTCGGCCGTCAATGGTAATCATCTCGTCATAGCCGTAGGGAACCACCATAGGTCCGAAGGTTGCCAGCAGGATGACCAGCACCAGCACAATGATGCTTCCCACAGCCAGGGGGTTCTTCATGAGCTTGCGCATCCCATCCTTAAAAAAAGTGGTGGATTCGCTCATGACCTCCTGCTGCGCCTTCTCTTCCTCTGTAGCCAGTTCAAATTTCGACAGATCCATCTGAAGGCTCAAAGGATTCTTCTTTGGAATTTTATTTTCGTTCTGCATTCCTCTGTCTCCTTTTTATTTAAACGTAATTCTGGGATCCACCAGCTTGTAAATCAGGTCGCTGATCAGGTTCATGGCTACCATGAGAATCGCCAGGAAAATCGTCGTCGCCATGATCAGGGGATAATCCCGGTTGGTAATCCCGTCCACCATCTGCGTACCCAGGCCGCCGATGGTGAAAATATTTTCTACCACCAGGCTTCCCGTAAGGATGTAAGCCACCATGGGACCTACGTACGTAATGACAGGAATCAGGGCGTTTCTCAGACCATGCTTGAAGATCACCTTCCACTGGGGAACCCCCTTAGCCCTGGCCGTCCTCACATAATCCTGGCTCAGGGCGTCCAGCATACTGGTCTTGGTCAGACGGGTGATATAGGCCATCGGGTAAAGAGACAAAGCAATCACCGGCAGCACATAGCTGGGATTGGTGGAACTCCACACAGGAAACCACTTCAGCTGGATGCAGAATACCAGAAGCAGCAAAGTCGCCAGCACGAAGCTGGGTACAGCCGCTCCCAATGTAGAGAAAAAGATAATCAGCCGGTCCGGAAGCTTGTTTCTCATAAGAGCCGCCAGGCTTCCCAAAATAATGCCGCAGACAATAGCGATCACCGCCGCCATGCCTCCAAGCTTGGCGGAAATCCCCGCCGCGTCGGAAATAATCGTGCTGATCTCACGTCCCGTTTTCAGGGAAACGCCAAAATCTCCGTGAATCAGATTCTGGAGATACAGCACAAACTGGGTGGTCACCGGTTTGTCCAGGTTATATCTCTCCATCAGAACCGCCTTCACATCCGGGCTTAAAGCCTTCTCTGAGTTAAAGGGGCCTCCCGGAATCGCGTTCATAGCAAAAAATGTAATGGCACAGATGATAAATACCGTTACAAAAGCTAACAATACTCTCTTCACCACGTACTTAGCCAAGCGTATCACTCTCCTTCGTTTTTTCTCTCTTTACATATGTCCACCGTAGAAAGACACTATCATTTAATATACTCAATTTCAGGTTTTTTGTCAACGCTTTTCCCGGTCTTTGTGAAGTCTATGTGATCTCTTTGTGAAGTCTTTATGTTCGCCTTCACACAAAATCAGAGGGCCGCTGCACAGATTGTACAAAAAACAGGCGAAATAATCTTTTAATTTCGGCTGTGCCGCTATCTCCAAATATCAAAATTTATTTCCTTATAAAAGAGTCTGTGAATTTCTTTCCAATCTCTGGTCTGAGGCAGAATCCACATCAGTTTCGTGGCAATGGCTTCCAGCGTCATATTATAGGCCTCCAGAAGTCTCTCATCTTTTTTGAACAGCCTTCCCACCTCGTATACGTCCAGGTCGCTTCCCTCCAGAGGCACCTGGGTGGTGGCCACCACCACTACACCCTGGTCCAGAAGGCGTGTGATGCCCTCCCGAAATCCCATCTCTTCAAGACTCGGAAAGCCGCCGATGCCGAAGCCTTCCAGAATGATGCCGTGATACCGGTTTCCCAGTTCCTCCAGGATCCCCGCGTCCAGCCCCGGAATCAGCCGCAGGGCAAATATCTTCTCATCCAGGCGGTCATAGCTTTCAAGAGGCCCGGTGTTTTTCCTGTCAATATAATGCACCACATGATTGTCCCTTATCACTGCTTTATGAGGAAAATCCATACTGGAAAATGCATTGAAGCTTTTCGTCCGGATCTTTCTCCCTCTGGTTCCCGCGATGACTTCCCCGTTAAATACGAAATTCACGTCGCTGGCCTTATCGTCGCAGGCATACAGAATGCTCTGAATTACGTTTCCTCTGGCGTCGGAGATATCCTGGTCTATGGGCTTCTGAGCTCCTGTAAGCACCACAGGCTTCGGGCCGTTCTGAAGGAGATAGGACAGGGCCGCCGCCGTATACGCCATCGTATCCGTGCCGTGAAGCACCACAAATCCATCATACTGCTCATATTCCTCTGCAATCCTGGCGGCGATTTTCAGCCAATGCCGTGGCTGCATGTTGGAGCTGTCCAGGTTCAGAAGCTGAACCGCCCCTAGTTCACATTGTTTCCGAATCTGAGGAACATAATTCAAAAGCTGCTCCAGGGTCAGCTCCGGAACCAGTCCCTCTTTTCCCTCCCGGCAGGCGATGGTGCCGCCGGTGGCTATTACTAAAATACGTTTCATTCTCCGTTCTCCTGCTTATTTTCTATCGTTACTGTTCCCATCCGCCCCCATGCGCACTCGTCGCCTCTTCGAGACTCCAGTCCCGCTCCTTACGGAGCTAAGACTGCTTATGTAGGCGGGGTGACTGCTTCGCAGTCCATTTTCAGAATTACCAGCAGGTGCTTACGTGCAAGCACGACACATCTGCTGATAATTCTGAAACGGCTGTGAATA
>DVGK01000152.1 GCA_018712785.1 Candidatus Choladousia intestinavium
AAAGTGTTGATATACATGGATACCTCCTTGTGAAAATGAAAAAGAGAATTTTAAAGTTAACTGTTTTGGCGGTCTTCCTTTTGACAGGAACTGGACTTTGCCATGCGGAGGAAGAAACAAGAATTTTTACAGACTCTGCCGGGAGACAGGTGGAGGTGCCGGCGCAGATTCGTTCGATTATTCCTTCAGGGAATATGGCTCAGATGTTTTTATGGCCTTTGGCGTCCGACCGATTGGCTTCTGTGGCTCAGCCTCTGACAAAAGAGCAGGAAATATATCTGGGGGACAGTACAGAAGGACTTCCGGAGACGGGAAATCTGTATATGACCGGGAGTCAGCTGAATATTGAAGAGGTGGCCTCTGTAAAACCGGATATCATTATAGATTTTGGAGAGGCGAAGGAAACGATTGCGGAGGATTTGGATAATCTCCAGAATCTGCTGGGAATCCCCTGTGTTTTCATCGGAGGCGGATTAGAGAGCTCGGCAGATTCTTACAGAATGCTGGGAGAGCTTCTGGGGATGGAAGAAGAAGCAGGGGAATTGGCAGCTTATATTGAAACCGTCACGGACACAGTGCAGGAGGTGTTTAAAACTGCGGATAAAAAAGAATGTGTAGTACTGAATGGTACAGACGGACTGGGCTGCGTGGCGTCAGGAACTTACTTCGATGAAATCTGGGCGTATATGATGAAGAATGCGGCGCAGACAGACGGGGCACAGATGTACGCGGCCACAACCATTGATCTGGAACAGCTTGCCAACTGGGATCCGGAGTATCTTTTCTTTTATAACAGTCAGGATCCGGAAGAAATCATTGAGGAATCCGTGTGGAAGGAGCTTACAGCAGTAAAAAATGGAAACTATTATGAAGTTCCCGGCCTTCCGTACAGCTTTGTCTCTCCTCCTACGGTAAACCGTTATCTGGCAGCCGTGTGGATCGCGGGGATTGTTTACCCTGATGAGTTTGAATGGGACACGGAGGAAATGATAAAAGAGTATTACCGTTTGTTTTATCATTATGATCTTTCGGACCGAGAGTATGAAGAGATTATAAGCGGTGCAGAGTCATAAAAGCGGGAAAGGCGCGGATACAGGAAGAAAAAATGAAAAGAAATTACAGGTTGATTTTTGGAAGCGCAGTTTTGCTGCTTACAGCAGCGGCAGCCCTTTCGCTTCTTATGGGAAGGTATGAGATCCGGGGGGCGGATGTGTTTAAAATTTTTCTGGCCCGAATTATGCCGGTTGAGAAAACCTGGTCAGAGCTCACAGAAAATATGGTGATGCTGGTGAGGCTTCCGAGAATACTGACAGCAATCCTGACAGGAGCGGCCCTGTCTGTAGCAGGGGCCTCGTATCAGTGTATTTTCAGGAATCCCATGGCAGCCCCGGATATTCTGGGAGCCTCTACAGGGGCCGGATTTGGCGCGGCGCTGGCGATTCTGATGGGACTTTCCAAAGCGCAGGTTACTTTATCCGCTTTTTTGGCCAGCCTGCTGTGTGTTTCTCTGGTGATACTGAGCGCGAAGGTCTGCAAAGGAAACCAGGTGCTGAATCTTGTGCTGGCTGGGATTATGGTCAGTTCTCTTTTTCAGGCGGGCACCTCCTATTTGAAGCTGATTGCGGATCCGGATAACGCTCTGCCGGAAATTACATACTGGTTCATGGGATCTCTGGCAGGCGTTACCACAGGAGATCTGCAGTACGTATGGCTCCCTATCCTGGTGGGAATGGCTCCCGTCTTTTTGCTGCGGTGGAAAATGAATCTGCTGACCATGGATGAAAATGAGGCCAAAACCATGGGAGTGAATACAAAAAGGCTGAGAATCCTGATGATTCTGGCCTCCACCTTAATGACAGCGGCAGCTGTCTCTGTCAGCGGCATGATCGGGTGGATTGGCCTGGTGATCCCTCATATGGCCAGAAAGCTTGCCGGAAACGACTGCAGGCACCTGATTCCTCTGTCCGCGGTCCTGGGCGGTTTTTTTCTGCTGTGCGTGGATGATCTTGGAAGAAATCTGTATTCCACGGAGCTGCCTTTGGGAATTATCACTTCTGTCATAGGAGCGCCCTTCTTTTTATATCTGATGGCCAGGAAAGGGGAATGGAATTGAGTATAGAGGTAAAAGAACTCTCTTTTTTCTATGAAAAAAACCGGCCGGTATGGGAAAAGATTCATTTTAAAATTAAGGACGGCAGTCTGGTCAGCCTGCTGGGGCCAAACGGCGCGGGGAAGAGCACGCTGTTTCAGTGTATGCTGGGGCTGCAGAAAAAATATAAGGGAGAGGTACGGATAGACGGAGAAAACATACGGTCTCTCAGTCCGGCCCAGATGGCCAGGAAAGCGGCTTATATCCCTCAGTCTGCGTCGGCAGCTTTTAATTATACAGTAAAAGAGATTGTGCTGATGGGAACCACGTCTCTGGCGCCTGGAATGTTTCGGACGCCGGGGAAAAAAGAGGAGAAGCTGGTAAAGCAGGTGCTGGAGAAAATGAAAATCGGCCATCTGGAGAACCGGTCTTTTATGAATCTATCCGGCGGAGAGCGGCAGCTGGTTCTGATTGCCAGGGCCTTGGCTCAGCAGGCAAAAATCCTGTTTATGGATGAGCCTGCGGCAAATCTGGATTATGGAAACCAGATTCTGGTATTAGAGGAAATGCGGCGGCTGGCCGCGGAGGGTTACACGGTGATCCAGTCCACCCATAATCCGGAACAGGCTTTTCTGTATTCTGATTCAGTTATGGCGGTAAAAGAAGGGAAAATCATAGGCTTTGGCCCGCCTGAGAAAATCCTGAGCAGCAGTCTGATTAAGAAGCTTTACGGCGTGGACGTTAAAGTGGAGAGTCTTTGCGGGGACAGGATCCGCATCTGTGTACCCAGCGGATTGTACGACGGACAATGGTGCTTAAAGGAGAAGGGGGAAGAAAATGGAAAATTGGGAGCTTGATTTTTGGAATAAGGAAGCGGATAAGTACCAAAAAACAGTAGGATCCGAGGATGAGGACGAGTATCCTCAAAGGCTTGAGCATTATCTTGCCGGGAAAGGGGCGCTGCAGCCCGGAAGCTGTGTGGCAGATATCGGATGCGGGGCCGGAAAGTATGCCATCCGGTTCGCGAAGCGCGGATGCGACCTGATTCTTACAGCTCTCTCTCCCAGGATGCTGCAGTACGCAGCAAAAAATCTTTCAGGCTTCAGCGTAAAACGATCTGTCACAGAGGGAGATTTTTCCATAATCGATGTTCGGAGAGAGGGATGGATAAAGAAGTGCGGTCTGGCCTTCGCCAATATGAGTCCGGCAGTCCGGGATAAGGAAACATTGGAGAAAATGTGTCAGATATCAAAAAAACACTGCTTTGTCTCTAAATTTTCTTCAGTGAGAAACAGCCTGGGTGAAAACGTGTTCCAGGCTTTTGGAATTCCCGGACAGCAGAAAAAATTCAGGGAATATGAAGAAGTTCTAAGAGCCGTAAGGGAGCTGGGATATTTCCCGGAGCTTACTCTTGTAAAATATACATGGCGAAACCGCTGCTCTGTAGACGAAGCGGTACAGCAGTCGCTGAAGCTGCTGGGAGAAAGCGGATTTGCCCGCGGGGTGCTGGAGGAATCCCAGGGGATGCGCAGATCTTTGGATCTATTGGGAAAAAACAGCGAAAAAAAAGAAGAGAAAGTCAGAGAAATACTGCAGGGCCTGGCTGACTGCAGCGGGATTATACAGGAGCAGGTGACAGCGGAGGCAGCCTGGATTTACTGGCAGGTAGATTAAAAGATTGTATTGTAATGCTCCCGACTAGAAGCTATACTATATCTGCAGAAAAATTTTTACGGGATATCTGAAAAAAGCCGGATGGCACATATCGAAAGAGAGCGGATAGAAAGGGGGATACGCATGCGGAGTGAAAAAGAGATGCTGGAGCTGATCGCTGACACAGCTCTTGCCGATGAGAACATCCGGGCGGCTTATTTGGAAGGATCGAGAGCGAATCCGTCCGTGCCCCGGGATATCTTCCAGGACTATGATGTGGTTTATATTGTAAAAGATACGAAGCCGTATCGGGAGAACCGGGCGTGGATTGACCGGTTCGGGGAGCGGCTGTATATGCAGTACCCGGAGGAAAATACAGAGTTTCCTTCAGATGTGGAAAACTGTTACGGGTGGCTGATGCAGCTTGCGGACGGAAACCGGCTGGATCTCCATGTGTGTACCGGCCCATACGCTCTTGCGCGGCTGGAGCTGTACCAAACTTTGGTGGATAAAGACGGGATTATGCCGGCAGAGAAGGAAGAATGTGACGAGATGCATTGGATCCGGAAGCCGGATGAGAGAAAATTTCAGAATGTCTGCAATGAATTTTGGTGGTGCCTGAATAACGTGGCCAAAGGATTATGGAGGGAGGAGCTTCCCTACGTGTTGGATATGATGGATTTTCACGTTCGGCCCATGCTGAAGCAGATGCTGGAGTGGAAGATCGGATGCGGAAATCATTTTTCAGTCAGCGCCGGGAAGATGGCCAAATATATGAAACGTTTTCTGCCGCGAGGCGACTACGACAGATTCCTTCAAACCTACGGAAGGGCCACGGTCGGGGAGCAATGGCAGGCTGCTTTTGTCATGTGCGATTTGTTTCAGGAGACAGCCTGCGCGGCGGCGGAGACACTGGGTTTTTCTTATAATCGGGAGGAAGCGGAAAACAGCCGCTGGTTTTTAGAGCATGTCTATACGCTGCCTAAGGACGCCAGGGAAGTGATACAGGACAAAGACTGGAGCAGATCTGCCGGGCGCGGTCTGGCAGCGGAAAAGCATCGGGAGAAGAAAACAGATGAACAAGTAGAAAAGGAGAGTCAGATTTGAAAAGCTTTGAGAGAGAAGAGACAGCAGTGGTTACTCTGAAAAAGGGAGAGGGGCGGCTTCTGAAGGCCGGCGGTATGTGGATTTACGACAATGAGATCGCAGGCACCCGGGGAGCGTACGAAAATGGAGAGATTGTCCGGGTGGAGGATTTCGACGGATATCCCATGGGAAAGGGATATATCAATGACCATTCCAAAATCAGGATCCGCATGATGACCCGGAAGAAGGATACGGTAATCGATGAAGCCTTTCTGGAAATGCGGCTTCGCGATGCCTGGGAGTATAGAAAGTCTACGGTAGATACCGCAAGCTGCCGCCTGGTATTCGGGGAGGCAGACTTCCTTCCGGGAATTGTAATTGATAAATTTTCAGACGTGCTGGTGGTAGAATCTCTGGCTCTGGGCATCGACCGGATAAAAGACGCAATTCTGGAGCTTTTGCGGAAAATCCTCCAGGAAGACGGCGTTTCCATCCGGGGCATCTATGAGAGAAGCGATGCGAAAGTCCGCCTTCAGGAAGGGATGGAGCGGAAAAACGGGTTTTTGAGCCAGCCCTTTGATACGAAAATTCCCATCGTGGAAAACGGAGTAAAGTATTTGGTAGACGTGGCAGAGGGACAGAAAACCGGATTTTTCCTGGATCAGAAGTACAACCGTCTGGCGATTCAGCGCCTGTGCCGGAATGCCAGAGTGCTGGACTGCTTTACCCATACAGGCTCCTTCGCTCTGAACGCGGGAATTGCCGGCGCCAAAGAGGTCCTTGGAGTGGACGCTTCTGAGCTGGCCTGTGAGCAGGCAAGAGAGAACGCCGCGTTAAACGGCCTGCAGGACAGAGTAAAATTCCGATGCGAGGATGTCTTTGAACTCCTTCCGAGACTGGAGAAAGAAAAACAGCTTTTTGATGTGGTGATTCTGGATCCGCCCGCTTTTACAAAGTCCAAAAGTTCCATCAAAAACGCAGTGAAAGGCTACAGGGAGATTAACCTGCGGGCTATGAAGCTGGTGCGTCCCGGCGGCTATCTGGCTACCTGCTCCTGTTCCCATTTTATGGACTATGAGCTGTTTACAAAAACCATCCGCCAGGCCGCCCAGAATGTCCACAAGCGGCTGCGGCAGGTGGAATTCCGTACCCAGGCGCCGGATCACCCCATTTTATGGGCGGCGGATGAATCCTATTACCTGAAGTTCTATATTTTCCAGGTGTGTGACGAAAAATAAGAATGCTCTAATCACTTTCGCTGTCCCGTAATCCCCGCCTTCTGTCATGGGTTTCCTGTTCGTAATATCTCTTCTTTTTCTATATGTGTAAGTTCCAGCAGCGGCGTATGGCCGATCAGCAGATC
>DVGK01000153.1 GCA_018712785.1 Candidatus Choladousia intestinavium
ACGTGATAACATTTAATTATGCAAAACGGAGGTATGAAAGACATGAAAGGAAACGTTATCGTCGGACAGTCAGGCGGCCCTACAGCTGCAATTAACTCCAGCCTCGCCGGAGTATACCGCACGGCAAAGGACCGCGGCGCCGGAAAAGTATATGGAATGCTGCACGGCATTCAGGGGCTTCTTCAGGAGCGCTACATTGATCTGTCTGAATATATTACCAATGAACTTGACGCAGAACTGCTGAAAAGAACACCTGCAGCATTCCTGGGTTCCTGCCGCTTCAAACTTCCTGAGATCCATCAGGACAAAGCAGTGTATGAAAAGATTTTCGGAATTCTGGACAAACTGAACATTGAAGCATTTATCTATATCGGCGGAAATGATTCCATGGACACAATCAAGAAATTATCTGATTACGCGATTGTAACCGGACACCCCACACGTTTTATCGGATGCCCGAAAACCATTGACAATGATCTGGCGCTTACCGACCACACTCCCGGATACGGAAGCGCTGCCAAATATATCGGAACCTCTGTAAAGGAGATTATACGCGACAGTTTCTGTCTGGAATATGAAAAAGGACTTGTATCCATCGTGGAAATCATGGGAAGGAATGCCGGATGGCTGACCGGAGCTTCCGCTCTTGCCAAAGGCGAAGACTGTGCAGGGCCGGATCTGATTTATCTCCCTGAACTTCCTTTTGACATTGAATCATTCAGCGCAAAGGTAAAGGAACTCCTTGCCAGAAAGTCATCTGTTGTCGTAGCCGTATCCGAAGGCATCCGGCTGGAGGACGGACGCTATGTCTGCGAACTGGGACAGAGTATTGACTTTGTAGACGCATTCGGCCACAAGCAGCTTTCCGGCACAGCTAATTATCTGGCAAGCTTTATCGCCGGAGAGATCGGCTGCAAGACCCGCTCCATTGAGCTCAGTTCTCTGCAGCGTGCCGCTTCCCACTGCGCATCCCGCGTGGATATTCTGGAAGCTTACCAGGTAGGCGGCGCGGCTGTCAAGGCTGCGGACGAAGGGGATTCCGGCAAGATGGTTGTTCTCAAACGTCTGTCCGACGATCCGTACCAGAGCGGAACAGAAGTAAAAGATGTGCATAAGATTGCTAATGATGAAAAGCTTGTTCCCCGTGAGTGGGTAACTGAGGACGGCTCTTATGTAACAGATGAATTCATAAATTATGTACGCCCGCTGATCCAGGGCGACGTATCTCCTGTCATGGTGGACGGCATACCGCGTCATCTTTACCGCCATCTATAGGAAATAAGCCGCCTGGATATTACCGGGAGGACAGCCGGAATCCGGCAGACGTCCTCCCGGTTTTTTTCTCCCGGTTTTTACACGTTCCGGCTTTCATTTTTCTTATTTACTTTATCTTCTATTGGACGCCGGCAGTGCAATGCGCTATACTTATGCGAAAGAAAGATTATTTCAAGGAGGACTTGTTTATGATTATCAAAAATGGACTGATTGCCGATCCTGCTTCACAGACGACGCTTTCCGCCGACCTTCGGATCAGAGATGGACTTATCTGTGAGATCAGCGCCGGTCTGGCCCCTTCAGAAGGTGAAGAAATACTGGATGCAGAAGGGCTTGTCATCGCCCCCGGTCTTATAGACACACATGTTCATTTCCGGGATCCCGGCTTCACTTACAAGGAAGATCTGCACACCGGCTCTCTGGCAGCCGCAAAAGGCGGGTTCACCTCCGTCGTGTGTATGGCCAATACTTCCCCCACAGTGGACAGTGCATCCGTATTAAACGATATTCTGGCACGGGCAGAAACAGAAAGAATCCATATCTATCAGGCCGCGTCCGTCTCACGCTCCCTGAAAGGAGAAGAACACACAGATATGGAAGCACTTACGCAGGCAGGCGCCCGGGGCTTTACAGACGACGGCATCCCCCTGCGCAATGCAGCCTTTTTATACCAGGCAATGGAAGAAGCCCGCAGACTGGATGTTCCCATCAGTCTCCACGAGGAGGATCCTTCTTTTATTAAAAATAACGGAATCAATCACGGCCCTGTCTCTGATCAGCTTGGCATCTGCGGCTCTCCTTCTGTGGCCGAAGAATCCCTTGTCGCAAGGGACTGCCTTCTGGCTCTGCGCTCCGGGGCTCATGTTGTAATCCAGCACATCAGCTCCGGACGTTCTGTCGAGCTTATAAGGGTATTTAAAGAAATGGGAGCCAGACTGCACGCGGAGGCAACTCCCCATCACTTTACCCTCACAGAAGATGCAGTGCTCAAATACGGGACTCTCGCAAAGATGAATCCGCCGCTGCGCGCAGAAGAAGACCGCCTGGCTATTATACGCGGGCTTGCAGACGGGACGATTGACCTGATTGCCACAGACCATGCGCCTCACAGCGCAGAGGAAAAGGCACGCTCCATAACTGCCGCTCCCAGCGGCATTATCGGACTGGAAACAGCCCTTTCCCTCGGCATAACCGAACTGGTACGGCCGGGGCACCTGACTCTGCTGCAGTTGCTGGAAAAAATGACTGTAAACCCTGCGCAGCTCTACCATCTTCCGGCAGGAAAAATCGCCGAAGGCGAAGCGGCTGATCTTGTTCTCTTCAATCCGGAAGAACAGTGGGTACCTCAGGAATATGCATCCCGCTCCTCCAATTCCCCCTTCACCGGGTGGAAACTGTACGGGAAAGTAAAAATGACCCTTTGCAGCGGAGAAGTCATATATGCGGATTCGGATTTGTCGAAATGAACCTGAATTAAGAAATACCGGAAAATATTCAGAATTTTCTGGATAGAATGGGACGGAGATACGGGATGCGGGATAC
>DVGK01000154.1 GCA_018712785.1 Candidatus Choladousia intestinavium
TTTCGCACCCTCCTTAAATCAGTCATATTTCTCAATATGCACGGTGGCAATCGCCGACTGATTCGGCTCTCCGGTAATAAGATCCTGCGGCGCAGGCACAAGCAGCATAAATCCGTCCTTGCCATATCTTAATTCATACCCTTGTGCATAGGCTTTATCTACGGAGATATGCTGCACCTGTCCGATTACCATAGCCGTAATACCCGCACCGCTTAGATCCTGTATTTCTTTCAAGGTACATTCCATAGTGAGAAACGCTTCGTTGATCGCAGGTGCGTGAATCATTTTAGCATTGGAAACCGTGAAGCCTCCTGCCGCAAATTCGTCATCATCCCATTCATTATGATGAATCGTATTTACCAGCTTGTCATAACAACTTATAGGGAGAAAGTTAATACAGAAGCATTTTTCCCTTTGGATATTGGCATAGGTGTGTGTATGCTGATATAAGTTGCCCATCACGGCGAAAAAAGCAGTCTTATCTCCGTGAAAGCAGCTCCACGAATGAAAGCAAACATTCGGTTTCCCGTTCTCTTTCCAAGTCGTGACAGCAAACAAAACGTTCGGTATCCCTGCCGTCACTTCAAAGTGAGAAAACAAGTCAAATTCCTCCGAGTATGCCGGTTTAAAATGCTGCGGAAAATCCTTTCCAATCTCGATCTTCATGCTGCACCTCCCAATTCGTCAGGATCGTGGGTTATTATTGGTTGGTTAAAAAAATTAGGATTTTTCTTCTTAGCAAACTGAAAGTTACTTCTCCTTTTTGTGTCTGTCAATAAGCAATAAAATAAACATAACAAACCATACTGCCCATGCAGTCAAACAGCCGATTCCTGGATATTGAATGTCTATGAGTATTCCTGCGAGGAACGGCAGCGACATAAATATCATTCTTTTCCCATAAGCCTTACACATAACGTTTTCATCATATTTCTTTCGCTCATCTTCTGACTTCTCATTGTAACCCGCCAAGAATTTGGCAGCTTTCCCTTCTGATTTGTAAAAACCTATTCCAAATAAAAAGAAAATCAGCGCCATTGTAAAATCAAAAATAATACAGATTATCATATTACTAGTCCCTTCAACGCAGGCAATTCGTTTTTCTCAAATATACCATAATTTCCCTCAAAAAAGAATACACTTTCAGAACTCTCAGCGTAAAGCTCACCGTCTACAGACACCTGGGGCACGATATTCCCTTACAGGCTGAAAAATCCCAGGGCTTCCGATACCGCAGAAGAGATCCCAGCGGTCAAGTTGGATATATTCCCACCGGATAAAGCACCGTTGGCCCTCCGGTAATTAACCGATGGGCGGAAGAAACTCCATTGGAAACCACTGAATACAGCCCGGAAAGGGCGGTGCCGCTCCCGGAAACCATCCGCCGGGAGGCGGACACCGCCGCTTCACGCAATACAAATGCGATATTCACCACCGTAATCTTGATGCCGTTCCAGACAAAAGACGCCGTCTGCTTCATAGCGGACCAGATCTGGGAGGGGAACAAAGACAAAACCGAAAGCACCATTTCCACGCCCTGTTTCAGTCCCGAAGCCGCAGAAGGCACCGTCTGCCGAATTCCCGGCCAGATCTGGAAAGCGGCATTTTTAATATTGTTCCAGATATTGGCCGCATCAGAAGTCAGCTGTGAGAAATTCCCCGCCACCGGGTCGATCAGCAGAAGCACCTGAGCCAGAATCACGTTTTTCAGCAGTTCAAAGGCGCCTGAGGCAATCTGTCAGATCCCTGCTCAGATGCCCTGCCGGGTATTCTTTGCGTTTTCCCACAGGGCCTTAATGGTTGTCACCACCCGCTGGACAATGGGATTCTGCAGGATTGTGTTCCAGGTATTCGTGAAAAATGAGAATGCCTGGGACCACAGGCCGCTCCACCAGTCCGGGATGTCAAAAAAGCCGATGAAAGTCTGGAACGCCGCCGGGATGGTCTCCGTAAAGAAAACCACTCCCCAGTTTTTGCGATGGCGATAATCCCTACAATGGCCACGGCTCCCCCGGCAATAATGCCGATCACTGGGAGCAGGGAAATGTTCAGCGCCCCGAAGGAGACCGTCAGAGCTGCGATCACCGGCGCCAATGCCGTAAATGCCGCTAACAGCGCACCCAGGATGATGACAAAATTCCGCACTGGCTCCGGCAGCATGCCGAATACCTCACTCACTGCCGTGATAATTGAAACCAACGCCTGCTGCTTCCTTGTGTTGGATTTCATTTCTTGCATGGGTGTCCGTTTCTAAACCATTATAGCAATGAGAATCTCCCTTAAAACATACGTACATGGTAAACCATCCATCTCTAGATTAACCACTTCTGATTTGAGATAATGTTGGAAAAGTTGAGTACACACTTTTCACATTTTTCACATCAGGAGGATGGCTATGAACACAAAGCTTGCAACTGCCCAAATCCGTTTACAAAACTGGATGGTAACAATCCGGGACCGACAAAATTCCGGGCTCTCCGTAAAAGATTACTGCCAGCAAAATCATATTTCAAAAGATGCTTATTACTATTGGCTTCGAAAAATTAAAGCGGCCGATTTAGGAGAAAACGGTTTTGTGGAAATCAACCAGCCGGATTACAGCCCGGCTGCTCTAACAGTTCCTCCGTCACCGGCAGAAACCATGAACCTCCAAATCCGGGAACTTCAGATTACCCTGCCGTTATCCGTTCCACGCGAAGTCCTTTCTATGGTGATCGAGGCCGTTTCCCATGCTCAATAATGCGGATTTTTCACAGTTTAAACATGTTTACATTTTCGTAGGAAAAACAGATCTGCGTAGAGGAATTGACGGGCTGACGACTCTTGTCAAACAAAAGTTTTCCCTGGATCCGTTTCAGCCGGGAAATCTGTTCCTCTTCTGCGGTTCCAGCAACCGTAAGATTAAAGGGCTGGTATGGGAGGAGGATGGATTCCTGCTGGTTTATAAACGTCTGGAGGCAGGAACTTTTCAATGGCCTAGAAACGCAGAAGAAGCCCGGAGCATTACACCAGAACAGTACCGCCTGCTGATGACGGGCTATTCCATTGATCCGTCTGTCCGGAAGGTACGTCCGCGTCACCCGCTTTAATCGGTCCTTGGGCAAAACAGAGAAATTTCTTTTCCTGGCAAACAATAAAAAAGCGGATAACTATGCCGGATGGCAGCTTGTGGTTTTCCGTATGTGGATGAGTACAGAAAGCATTCCAGAAAGATGGGCAGGCAGAATACAAAGATTCCTTTTTCTGGTTCTATAAGAGACTTTTACTCTCAGAAAACTTGTAAAAAGGGAAGTTATCCACCGTCAAAATGACGGGAGCCCCCGCCCGCCTGTTTTGCTGTTTCCAGCCTTTTCTGGTATACTGGAATCATTCAAACAGGAAAGGAATCTCCCGTGTATGGCGCTGTCATTATCTGAGAAACAGTTGGAAAAACGAAATAAAAAAGATCTTCTCCAACTGCTTTTGGAGAGTATGCGCAGTGAGGAAGAACTGCAGAAACAGCTAGCAGTCCTCGCAGCAGAGTTAAAGCGTACCAACCAGCAGATGCAGATGCTCCTGGAAAAATGGAATCTGGCCCAGGCGGAGCGTTTTGGACGTTCCTCTGAAGAGATGAACTATGACAGCCAGACATACCAGCAGCTGGAACTGGCGGTTATGTACGCCCAGTGTTTTAACGAAGCGGAAGCCACCATCTAGGGAAAGCCTTTGGAGGAACCAGTGATAGACGAAGTTACGGTATCCTCCCATAAACGCCGGAAACATGCAGGCAAACGGGAGGAAGACTTAAGCGGGCTTCCCCATGGGGAACCTGTTTATGCCTCACTTTCGGAGGAAGAGCTGCTCTGCCAGCTGGGCCCGGGATATCGGCAGCTCCCGGACGAGGTTTATAAACGTCTGGAATTCCACCCAGCATCCTTTGAAGTAAAAGAATACCATATCGGCGTCTATGTAAGCGCGGATGGGAAGAAGTTTGCCAAAGCCCGGAGGCCGCAGACAGATCTGTTTCGCAACAGTATAGCGACCCCTTCGCTGCTGGCAGGGATCCTGAATTATAAATATGTCAATGCCCTTCCTATCCACCGTCTGGCACAGGAGTTCCAACAAGGGGAGGCGTCCGGCTTTCTCCCCAGGTGATGTGCGGCTGGGTGATCCGCAGCAGCGAGATTTATTTTTCCTTGGTTTATGACTGGATGAAACAGGAGCTGATGAATCAGCCGGTAATCCAGGCGGATGAAACGCCCCTGAAGGAAAACCGGGACGGACGGTCAACGGGTTCCACCAGCTATATGTGGGTGTATATGACCGGAGAACATGACTCCGGCGGAGATAAGGTTATTTTGTATGATTATCAGAAGACACGTGGAACGGACCACCTGTGGGACTTTCTTTCTTCTTATACCGGGGTGCTGGTATTCGATGGATATCAGTCCTATCATACTTTTTCTGAGGAAAAGAAGCTGATTTCAGCTGGCTACTGGGCGCACTGCAGAAGAAGGTTTGCCAACGCAGTGAAAGCGGCCGGGAAAGAACTGGAAGAAAAGCAGCTTTACAACAGTATTGCGTATCAGGCACTGACCCGTATTGCGGCAATCTATAAGCTGGATGGTTCCTGGAAGGACCGTTCCAGCGGATACCGCCTGGCACACCGTCAGCAGATTTTAAAACCGCTGGTAGAGGATTATTTCCGATGGGTAAAGGAACAGATCCGGGACTACAGCGTCCCCATGAAATCAGAGACAGGGGAAGGCCTGAGTTACAGTGTCAGCCAGGAACCGTATCTAAGGGCATTTCTTGATAACGGGGACATCCCCCTGGACAATTCGGCCTGCGAAAGGGCCATCCGCCCGTTTTGTGTAGGCCGGAAGAATTGGAATGTCATAGACACCGTAGCGGGAGCCCAGGCCAGCGCCATCGCATACAGTATTGCGTAGACAGCCAAGGCCAATGGTCTGAATCCATACCAGTACTTCAAACATCTGCTGACACGTTGCTCTCTAACGCATCAACAGCTTCTCAACTCCGATTCCGTATACTATTTTCAATGGCAGATAGGCTTTATTCCGCTTTTTCCTCATCTCTGATTCTACGGTAATCCTCCATATCTATACCGATCTTTACCGTGGCATCAGGTTTTCGTTTGCCCAAGAGACACACAGTCTCAACGGTATTACCCTTTTCCCACAAAAGTCGCCTGATCGCACGACCATTACGGTATATCGGAAAATTAAACTCTATTGACTTCAAAGGCATTTCTGACTCCCCATTAGGATATATCTGGATTTCTTT